>JAYTVM010000454.1:0-13367 GCA_043743995.1 Pirellula sp.
GTCACGCCGGACAAAAAGGCTGGATTGCGAGAAGGTTCCGTAGGCAAGCCCTTGCCTGGAGTATCGGCTCGAGTGGTATCGCTTGAGGATGGATCCGTCCTTGAAACCAATGAGCCAGGCATGATCCAAGTGGCTGGTCCGAATGTGATGACCGGTTACTTGAAACAGCCCGAAATGACCGCCAAGGTCTTGAGGGATTCGTGGTACGAAACGGGCGATCTGGGGTACATCGATGACGATGGATTTGTCTTCATTACGGGGCGACAGAGTCGGTTCTCCAAAATCGGAGGGGAGATGGTACCGCACATCCAAATCGAAGAAGCGATTATCGAAATCGTAGGCGAAAGTGAAGACGTGCTCAACGTTGGGGTCGCCAGCGTTCCCGATGAGAAAAAAGGGGAGCGGATCATCGTGCTGCATACTAAGCTCAACAAAACCCCAAGCGAGATCGTCAAGGGGCTGTCGGCGAAGGGACTTCCGAACTTATTTTTGCCCTCCGAAGATAGTTTCTTTCAAGTGGAATCGATTCCATTGCTAGGTACTGGCAAATTAGACTTGCGAGGTTTGCAGCAGTTGGCGTTGGAAAAAGTCAAAGGAAGAGGCTAAAGCTAGTCCGTAAAAAACTGGAATCGCTGAGCATTCATAGTTGCGCGACTTTCCATCCCGAAGGGATTTCAGACTGTAGTCGGTGGTTGAGCGGAGCGACACCACCGGAAGCAGTTTCGTACCGCGCGTACCGATCCTGAAGGGATCGCAGAATCTTTGACCCTTTCAGGGTCATTCGCATGTCGTTTCGTTTCTCCGGGGGTGCGCCACTTCGCGGCGACCCCCGGCTACTCTCTGCAATCCCTATCGGGATACCCGGCCTGTAATCCCTATCGGGGTACCCGGCCGCTTGCTGTAACCGGATTCGAAAAACATCGTGTCAACCCCGAATTTTTAACTGCCCAGGATAAAGCCATGCTCCCATGCTCATACCCATACTCCCATACTCCCATACTCAACCCTCAACCCTCAACCCTCAACCTTCAACCCTCAACCTTCAACCCTCCTCCCCTCCCCCATGCGATAGAACAGAGCTAGGGGCAGCACCATCAGGCCGAGCATCCAAAAGATCGAGCTGATCGGCCATCCCATGGAGCGCGAAACAAACTCGAAGAATTGATAGATTGGACCTGCCAACATCATTCCCAGGAAGTTCGCTTGGTTCATGGTAGCGATCATGCGTCCCTTGAGTTCGCTTGGCGGTCGGTCCTGCAAATAGACTTGCAGAGGTATCGAATAAACTGCCGCAGATATCCCTAACAGAATCAGGGCCAAGCGACATCCGTTGGCGCTTAACCAGAGTTGGTTTCCCTGCACCCAAACTCCAAGCAAGGCCAGGGCGGCTACGATGCCCCATAATCCAATCGTTATCACGCGATCGCTAGGAAGTTTCTGGCAGAGCCACCCACCCAACGGAGCGCCAAGCATGATACCAATGGCGATCATGCCGACCAACACACCTGTTTGCCCCTTGTTCAAGCTTAGCATGTCGAAACCCAAGCGATTGACCGTGGGCATCGCAATGGTTGAGACCATCCAAAAAACGCATGAGACTAGCAATGCGATCAATAGCGGTCGGTCGCGTCCGAGAAGTTGAATCATTTCGCGACTGATTGCAAAATCGCTCGAGGAGAGCTTGGCATTAGGCTGGGCGGCGTCGGTCCTTCGAATGAGTAGTGAAACGCAAGTCCCCGCGACAGCGATCGCGATGCAAAACAAGGACCCAATCCAGAGCCCCGATGCGTCCCCGTTGATTATCAGATAGTCGAAAAGCTTTCCTGCAAATACAACTCCGAAAATAATGGCGAGAAAAGTCGCCATCAAAATCAACCCATTCGCACGTGGCAGATCAGTTGGCCGAAACAACTCTGGGAGGAGTCCGTACTTGCCTGGTCCAAAGAAAGCGCTTTGTGTTGCCATCAGAAACAATACGCTCCATGTTCCCAGCATGCCGAACCTGTCGTAGAACAAGAACGCCAGCAGCCCCAAGAACATGATGATAATTTCCGCGACTTTCGCCATAACGATGATGGGCGTCTTGCTAAAGCGATCCGAAAGAAAACCGGCAAAGCCGCTAAAGAGCACAAACGGAATAGAAAAAACAAGCGTGGCCCATCCTTGCATATCCTCTGAAGCCTTGTTATTCGCTGCTCCTTCGACCACCACTGGCAATGCCAAAAGCAATACCAACTGTTTGAAGACGTTATCGTTAAATGCCCCTAGGAATTGGGTTAGATTAAGTCCCCAAAAAGACTTGTCCGCCAGCAATTTGGAACGATCCTCTGTTAGGACCAAGGCTGGGTTCACGTCTGTTTTGTTTGCGCTTCCACTCAGGGTATCCATTCCATCTCCGATTGCTTAAGGGATTCAGTTTCTATCGCCAACCGCAATTGTACAAATGGACCGGATTCGGTGGGGACAGGGATCTTAAAGCTTCGAGAAAAGTGGGAGCAGTCCAAATGGAGAGTTCTGGGACAAATCCGTTCTCGAACAGCCTGCCGCCGGACGCAATTGGTTGGCTTTATTGTCGAGGATTCTTGGGCAGACCTAGCTCCCCCGGCCTCGAAGTTTCCTGGATCTTCTAGATGTTGGCTGTTTCCTCGCATCGAAACAGGGGCGACTTGTAGACATTTCGGAATTCGTAACCAATAATGTGGGTTACGCCCGTTTCTCGCGAAGTGGTCTTATTTCACCTTGTTCGTTGCTTTGCGGGCGGGATTATTTACGGAGACTAGGATTATGGTCAAGGCTTTTACTCTCTTGGGGTTCACTGCGGTCCTTTTTCTTTCTCAAGGGTGCGGAGGAAAAAAACCAGTTGCGTCGAATCCGACCTCTTCTCAACCTGCTGCATCTCAAACTTCTCTAGCTCAATCGGGCTCGAGCGGCAACGACGGTGGGGCGTCGGGAGCGAGCGGACCTAGCGAATCCACAACCATGGGCATGCCTTCTGGGCCAGGCGGTGGAATGCAAATGGGTCAAAATCCAGGGAGCGGAGACGGATCGTCCAACCAGACTGGCATACCACCCGGTTACGAAGGAGGAGGCATGAGTCCTGGCGGTACAGATTTATCCAACAAGGGACGCAATGACTTTGCCAATAATTCGGGGAACAATCAGTCCCAGGCTGGATTTGGTAATTTCAATCGACCCAGAGCAATTCCCAAAATTGCGCCTCCACCGACCCTAAAAGATCAAGCGGTAAATGCTTTCCAATCGGGAAACCCAAAACGCGCATACGCATACCTTCAAGCGCATGCATTGCATGTGTCAGATGAAGAAGCCGCCGATACCCTCAAACATTACCGTTGGGCGAGCCACAAGAAACGACCTCAATTGGGACTGAATATCGCAGTGGGTGTTGCGTTGAAGAACCCTCAAAACTCAAAGGATTTATCTCCGATTGGAGCCAAAACGCAGAACAATGCTTCAGGTGGTGAGATGGGGATGTCCGCTATGGGAGGTATGGGTGGTCCTGCGGCTAGTGAAGAGAAGGCAAAAACTCTTGCCGAAACGACGGGTTCGTTCGGTACTCAACTAGTCGCTGCCTTCAAAGAAAAACACGAGAGCGGAACTTGGGCGCCATTCTTTAGTGAGTACTCGTTGGTCACAAACCGCGGAAATGGTTTTGGTTCCATGGCCGGTGCATTTGGCGGCACTAATCTTGGAGGCTTCGACGGAGGGACTGGCAATCCTGGCGGTTTCTCAAATCAATTCGGTGTTGCCGATGGTGCAGGACAGCCCGGTTATCCATCTGGCGAAGGTGACCAGCCGACCGGTTATCCATCTGGCGGACCTCAGTTCGGTCAACCTGCTGGTTATCCAACTGGCGAGTCGGGGCAACCCGACGGTTATCCAACTGGAGGTGCTCAATCTGGACCACCGGCCGGCTATCCGTCGGGTGGGCCTCCGTCCGGTTATCCATCTGGCGGGCCACAGTCTGGTCCTCCAGCCGGTTATCCATCTGGAGGGCCGCCGTCAGGTTATCCCTCTGGCGGGGCGCAATCTGGTCCACCTGCTGGCTATCCATCGGGCGGACCACCATCCGGCTATCCTTCTGGTGGATCGCAGTCTGGTCCGCCAGCGGGCAATCCCGCGAGTGGTCCACAAGGAGTAAGCGGCCCAGGGTCACCTCTCAAGTTCCAAGGCAAAGGAATGTCTGGCCTCGGCGGTCCCGGTTTGGCCGGTCCCGGCAGCGAACCAGGTCCAGGTTTGCCAGGTCCAGGTTTGGCAGGTCCAGGGTACCCTGGCCCCGGTGCACCTGGACCTAGCACGTTTGGGCCTGGTACTTCCGGCCCTGATATGCCTGATTCCGGAATGATGGGAGGTCCAGGTATGGGAGGTCCAGGTATGGGAGGTCCAGGTATGGGAGGTCCAGGTATGGGAGGTCCAGGTATGGGTGGTCCAGGTATGGGTGGGCCCGGTATGGGTGGGCCCGGTATGGGTGGGCCCGGTACGCGAGGAAATGCACCCCAATTGAGCACGGATCCCAAACTACCACCCGGATCGAGCCCGCTCGCCCCATGCCTGACTTTTATCGGTGTCGATGAAGCGTCCAAGCTAATGAAAAAAGCTTGGCAAGATGGCTACGATGGTTTGATGCTTTTCGAAGTGACCATCGGCGTGAATCGGGCCTATAATTTTGTGTTAAACGACACAATGGTACGTGTGGTGCAGCCAAATGCGGTTCCGAAGGATGTAAAAAGAATCTATGTTTCAAAATCATTCAACAATATCCAATTCGCAAAGACCAAAGCCAAGGGCGAACCGGATGGTCTTTCAGAAGCGATCGAGAAAATCATTAAGGGAACGGAAGAAGGATTGGCTTTGCAATCCTTTCCTGCTGCGTTAACCCCAGAGATCATCGCAACCAAACGTATTCCCACCTTGGTAAAGGATACTGACGTCTCCGTTTTGGATCGCCTGAGTGAAGTGAATTTGTACTACTACAAAGGCTTTATCGATGAGACACGAAAGGCCGATGCCTTTGAACAAATCGCAGGCCAGCCGGGCAGAGTCATTGCCACGGGTTCACCAGCCGAGCGACTTGCTGCGATCGAAAAACTCCTTGAACGCGAGTTCAAGTAACGGAAAGTCGAGATTTGCATGAGTCGTCTGAAGCATTCGGTGTGTGGCAAACTATTGGCTGTCCTTACATTGGCGATGATCGGAACTCAATCGAATGGTCAAACCAATCTCGACGTGCATCGTGATTTTTTTGAAAAGAGCGTACGACCACTTTTGGTTGCACGCTGTATCGAGTGCCATTCGTCCGATTCGGAAACGAATGGTGGACTTTCGCTTGACTCCAAATCAGGTTGGTTAATCGGAGGAGATTCGGGGCCAGCGATCGATCTTTCCGACTGGCGGCATAGCCTGTTGTGGCTTGCGATCGACTACCGGAATCCCAAGCTTCAAATGCCTCCGGAAACCAAGCTGACGGACAGTGAAAAAGAAATCTTCCGAACTTGGCTGAGCCAAGGTGCATTCGATCCGCGAGAGTCGAATGAAGTACGGACCATCAAAAAGAAACATGCCCTGGCCGTCGTCGATGCGCAGCAACATTGGGCCTATCGTGCTCCTGTGCGTTCGCCAATCCCAATGTCGACCCGTCCTGTTCGAAACGCGATCGATGCTTTCCTGTCGAAAGGCCAAGTCGGAGCTGAAATCGAAAGCAATGAAACAGCACCTCAATCGATTCTAAAACAACGACTATTCGTCGATTTGCATGGAATGCGTCCAAGCGTTGATCCTCTGGAATCAGATCGCCCGGAGCACGCCAACCTCGACGAACTTGGGTACCAAGAAACGGTGGATGCCTTGCTGGCGTCGCCTCGATTTGGTGAACGCTTTGCCAGGCATTGGATGGATGCCGTTCGATTCGCGGAGTCGATTACCCTTCGCGGATTTGTGTTGCCAGAAGCGTGGCGATATCGCAACTACCTCATCAACTCCTTCAATCAGGACAAGGCAGTTTCTGAGTTCATTCGGGAGCAGATTGCGGGTGATCTGATGCACGCTGAATCCCTCGAAGTGCGTCAGTCTCAATGGGTCGCCACGACGGCCCTGGCTCTTGGCGACACCAATCTTGAGGAGCAAGACAAGAAACAACTGGAGATGGACTATGTGGACGAACAGCTCGAAATGATCGGAAAGGTTTTTTTGGCTCAGACGATAGGCTGTGCGCGTTGCCATGATCATAAGTTCGACCCGATCCCGACGGCGGACTACTACGCCCTGGCAGGCATCCTAAAATCGTCTGTGGCTTTGGAGCATTCCAACGTGTCGAAATGGATAAGCGTTCCACTCCCATTGGATATCGAGACTGAATCCAAATACAAGAAAACGGTCTCTCGAAATTCTGTTTCGAAAAAACGATTGGACGAACTCAAAAAGAAAATCCAATCGTCGTCCGAATCATCGTCAATCGTCCGAGTCGAGGATCTTGAAGGAGTGGTTGTCGACGATTCCAATGCGAAGAAGATTGGGAATTGGGAAGCATCGACGTCAGTCAAAGCATACGTGGGCGACGGCTACTTGCACGACAAGAATCAAGGCAAAGGGGAGAAGTCGGTAACGTTTGAGCCGAGCGAACTCAAACCGGGCACCTACCGAGTGCGACTCTCCTACACGCATGGACCGGGTCGTGCAAACGCAGCCGTGGTTCGAATTTTCAGTGCCGATGGAGAGGACGTCGTTCGCGTGAATCAGGTCGAAAAGCCTTCGGAAGACGGCTTGTGGCGAACACTGGGTACCTATCGATTTGAGCAAGGTGGTCAAGCGTTTGTGATCGTCAGCAACGAGGAATCGAATGGTCACGTGGTTGCGGACGCGGTGCAGTTTTTGCCGGAAATGCAAAATCCTACCGCTGCTCTTGTTCAGGTCAAGAAACCTCGACTGGACAAGCAACCTCGACCGGACAAGCGTAGTTCGGAAATTGAACAGATCACCAAGGAGTCGCTGGACTCGCTCCGAAAAGAGGCTGCATCGATTGAGGCTGAGTTAAAATCGCTCCAATTGGAGCTCGATGCACGACCCATGGTCATCTCGTTGCGGGCCTCGGAGAAACCGTCTGACTTAGCCATCCACATTCGTGGCAGCGTTCATCAGCAAGGAGCAACCGTTCCTCGTGGATTTTTGAATTGTATCCCTGCGATGGCGGATACCATCCGAGTCGACGCCGAGTCGAATGGTCGTCTTGAGCTTGCCAATTGGCTCGCAAGCGACCAGAACCCATTGACGGCGCGCGTCTACGTCAATCGAGTTTGGAGTTGGCTGATGGGCGATGGAATTGTTCGTACCATCGACAATTTCGGTACCACGGGCGAGCAACCGAGCAATCTCGAATTGCTCGATTGGCTGACGCTTGAGTTCATTGCAAAGGGATGGTCAACGAAGTGGCTCGTGAGAGAAATCGTGTTGTCCGATGCATACAAGCGTTCGAGCAAAAGCTCCAAAGCAACCCTAGACATCGATCCAGACAACCGCTTGTTTGCTCGTAGCGGTATTCGACGGCTCGATGCCGAAACGATGCGTGACACGCTTCTTGGGTTGAGCGGCGAACTGGACTTAGCGGTTCAAGTTGAATCGACTATACCGTCCAAGCTAAAGGAAGACTACGCATTCAAGCATTCGGTAAGGTATCGCTCGGTTTATGGCCCTTGGTTTCGCAATTCCATGCCGGACCTGGTGGCGGAATTTGATGGCGCCAACCCCAGCTTCCCAATCAGCAAACGCAATCGCAGTACGATTGCACCCCAAGCGTTGGCTTTGCTCAATAGTGAGTGGATCGCCGAGCGTTCGAAATGTTTTGGCAATCGACTTGTCAAGAGGACGGGCCTTTCGGACGAGCAAAAGTTGAGCATTTGTTTTTTGTCGACCTTAAGCAGACTCCCGTCGGACCGTGAGCGCGAATGGGCTGAAGGGTGCATTCGGCAGGCTCAGGAAAGCCAACTGGCTGAGGAAGAACTTTGGAGTTCGCTGGTCCACAACTTAGTTGCCTCGATCGATTTCCGGTACGTCGAATAGGATTACGAACACTATGTTACCCCGACGTTCCTTTCTTCATTCATCGGCTTGTGGCTTTGGTTCCGTGGCTGCGGCCTCATTGTTTTCTCATTGGAACCGTGGTTCGGGAGTGAACGCTGGCGAAAGTGCCTTTTCGAGTGGCCTGCATCACCCTGCGAGAGCCAAGCGGGTTATTTTCCTTTTTATGCAGGGAGGGGTCAGCCAAGTTGACTCGTTCGACTACAAACCATTGCTCGATCGCCGCGATGGCGAGATGGTCGGATTTGACGACGCAAGGGAGTTCGCGAACAAGGGGACGCTTGGAAGTCAACAGCGAGTCATGAAGTCTCCCTGGTCCTTCAAACAGTATGGGCAAACGGGTCGTTGGGTATCGGAACTGTTCCCATTGACGGCCGAGCACGTGGACAGGATGGCCATGATTCACAGCATGCATACTGAGGGAGTTGCTCACGGACCAGCCACTTTGTTTTTGCATTCGGGTTCGCAGAACTTTATCCGTCCATCGATGGGCTCGTGGATCCAATATGGGCTGGGGTCCGAAAACGAAAGCCTCCCTGGCTTCGTCTCTATTTCGCCCTCGATAGGAAACGGCGGTCCTCGTAATTACGGAAGCGCATTCTTGCCAGCGAAATTTCAGGGTACACCGATCGGAAAAGCCGGCCACGAGGGGCTAGAAATCGACTTCCTGAACCCTCTGGCGGGGAGTTCGAATCGGTCCAAGCTCGATCAGATTCAAGCGTTGAATCAGATTCAACTGGAGCAACGCGCCAGTGGCGAAAGTGAATTGGACGCCGCGATTCAGTCTTACGAAATGGCTTGGAAAATGCAGAGCACTGCACCCGAGCTCTTGGACTTTTCGACCGAAAGCCAAGAGACGCTTCGGCTCTACGGTTTGGACCAGAAGGAGACCAAATCGTATGGGCACAAATGCTTGCTAGCTAGACGGCTCTGCGAATCGGGTGTTCGATTTGTACAAGTCAACTACGGCGACAACTCAGCCAATCCCGCTTGGGACCAGCATTCGAATTTGCCCAAGCACGCCGAGCATGCGCGGGCTGTTGACCAACCCATCGCCGGATTATTAACTGATCTTGCACGACGTGGGCTCCTCGAAGATACGTTGGTTTGGTGGGGCGGGGAATTTGGCAGGGCGCCTTATGCTCAGCAAAACGGAACCGGGCGGGATCACAATCCAGGCGGCTTTACGATGTGGCTGGCAGGTGGTGGAGTTCAACCGGGAATTGCCTACGGCCGCACCGATGAATTCGGACACTTGGCCATCGAAAACAAGGTTCACATGCATGACATGCACGCATCGATCTTGCATTTGTTAGGGATCGACCATGAAAAGCTAACATTCAAGCATGCTGGCCGCGATTTTCGGCTCACCGATGTCCACGGGAACGTCCTCCGAAGCATCCTTTCTGACTCATAATACATCGCTTCAACTATCAGTAAGTTGGCGAGACGCCTATAGTAAACCTCCGTATCGTTACAAGTTGTCATGGTTCGGGAGGGTGGCTTCTCCCTCCCGTTTGGAATGTGTTGTTGGAATGCAAAATACTGAAGTGGATGAATTGATGGGGCTCGTCCCCCCCACGAACTCCGTCATGGGAGTCGTGCACGTGAGCCGACCGATGCTCCACCCGAATATTTACCGCCGACGCATCTTGGAGGTCGAGGGGAACCCTGCTGCTGGTCAATGGGTTGCCGTTTACCACCAACAGTTACCGCTCAACCCAAAAACAAGCGGACCACAAGAGCGTAGCGATTCTCCCTACAAACCAAGAACGCCAAAGGTCCAAGAGCTAAGTGGCACTCCACAGCTTTTTGCCTACGGAATCTACAACCCGAAATCCGAAGTTGCCGTCCGCCTTTATTCGTGGTGGGGACAATGGCCGGACGAAGCGTTTTGGCAATTGAAAGCCCGCGAAGCAGTCTCGTTGCGTCGCGACATACTTCGCCTAGATGAAACAACCGATGCCTATCGCGTCTTGCACGGTGAATCCGATGGCACGCCCGGCTTGGTTGTGGATCGATACGGCGATTGCTTGAGCGCCGAAGTTTTTAGCCTCGGGATGTCCAAACGCTGCGAGCCTATTCTAGAACTCTTAGCTAAGGAGCTTGGTACCAAGCACTACCTCATTCAGGAGTGCCCACAGTTCATCAGTCAAGAAGGCTGCACGGTTCCGAATCGTTCTTCACCTGACTTGCCGCCGGTCGTCACCATCACGGAAAACGGCGTTAAGTACAAAGTTCATTTTGGAACCGGTCACAAGACAGGCTTCTTCTGCGATCAACGCGACAACCGTCGTCGGCTTGCCGAATTGTGCAAAGGAAAAACCGTACTAGATCTATGCTGTTACACCGGTGGTTTCGCGGTCCAGGCTGCCAAGGCTGGCCAAGCATCCGAAGTGACCGGAGTCGATCTGGATGCCGAACCGCTGGCGTTCGCGAAAAAGAACGCAGATATCAATCATACCCGAGTCCGCTTCGTTCAGTCGGATGCCTTTGCGTTCATGCGCGATATGCAACGCATCGGCCGACAATATGACGTCGTAATATTGGACCCACCAAAATTGATTCGTTCCCGTCTGGAACTTGAGGAGGGGACACACAAGCATTTTGACCTCAATCGACTAGCCATGCAGATGGTCAAGCCAGGGGGGCTGTTGTTGACCTGCTCCTGCGCCGGCTTGTTGGACAGTGAAGCCTTCAATGGTGTTGTCCGTTCGGCTGCCAAGGCGACTGGCTTCGATGATCAAGGAAATCCACATCCGCCGAGAACCCTTCAAATCATCCATTCCAATGGGGCTGCTCCAGATCATCCTGTCGTAGCCCACTGCCCTGAAACAAGCTACCTAAAGAGCATATGGGCGAGAGTTTTGTAGATCTGCATGTAGGAACGAAAGGAGTCTTATGAGCATGAACCCGTTCGAGCGATTCACCGCTTTCGACTTAGATAGCCGTTTCAAGCCATCCGGCGATCAACCCCAAGCCATCGCGGAGCTTGTTCGCGGTCTAAACTCAGGAAAGAAGCACCAAGTGCTTATGGGTGTGACCGGCTCTGGCAAGACGTTTACCATGGCGAATGTCATTCAGGCGGTGCAAAAGCCGACGCTTGTTTTGAGCCACAACAAAACGCTTGCGGCGCAGTTGTACGCCGAGTTCAAAGAGTTTTTCCCACGCAATGCAGTCCATTACTTCGTCAGCTATTACGATTATTACCAGCCCGAAGCGTACATCCCTCAGCGCGATATCTATATCGAAAAAGACGCTTCGATCAATGAGGAAATCGATCGATTGCGGTTGGCATCGACGAGCGCGCTCGTTAGTCGCCGCGATTGCATCATCGTATCCAGCGTGTCCTGCATTTACGGCTTGGGTTCGCCAGACGAGTACAAACGAAGCGTCGTGCCGATCCGGGTCGGGGAGTCCATCAACCGAGAGGATTTGCTGCTCCGCCTGATCGATATCCAGTACGAACGAAATGAGATCGCATTTGAGCGTAGCAAGTTTCGAATTCGTGGTGATACGATGGAGTTGTGGCCATCCTATGAAGAATTTGCCTATCGCATCGAATCCTGGGGGGACGAAGTCGAACAAATCTCCATCATCAACCCGACCAGCGGCGAAGTGATTTCGCGGTTAACGGAAGTGTATATCTACCCGGCCAAACACTTTGTGACTTCCGAGGAACGTATCCACAATGCGATCAAAGTGATTCGGCAAGAACTAGAAATGCAGCTTGAAAAGTTCAAAGGCGAGGGCAAAATTCTCGAAGCACAGAGACTCAATGCTCGAACACGGTTTGACTTGGAGATGCTACAGCAGGTTGGCCATTGCCCTGGTATCGAAAACTACTCACGCCCTTTATCTGGCAAAGAGCCTGGCTCTACACCGGATACGCTTTACGATTTCTTTCCCAAGGACTACCTATTGATGGTGGACGAGTCGCACGTGTCTGTCCCACAGGTGCGAGCCATGTACGCCGGGGACCGCAGTCGCAAGACGACGCTTGTCGAGCACGGATTCCGATTGCCTTGTGCCCTGGACAATAGGCCAATGAAGTTTGAAGAATGGGAAGCCAAGATCAATCAAGTGGTTTTTGTTTCCGCGACCCCGAGCAACTACGAGCTTGAGCAAACGCAAGGTGAAGTGGTTGAGCAAGTCATTCGTCCAACCGGCTTGCTGGATCCTATTGTGGAAGTGGTGCCCGCCCGTGGCCAAGTCATGCACTTGCTCGGCCAAATTCGCGAACGCATCGCAATGGGGGACCGGACTTTGGTCACTGCACTGACAAAACGCCTCGCGGAGGACCTATCTAATTTCTTTGTCGAGAACGACCTCAAGTGCCGATGGCTTCATAGCGAATTGGATGCGTTCGAGCGAGTCGATTTGCTGCGAGAACTGCGCGAGGGACGCTGCGATGTATTGGTTGGGGTCAATCTGCTTCGCGAAGGGCTCGATCTTCCAGAAGTCTCCATGGTGGCTATCTTGGATGCAGATAAGGAGGGTTTTCTGCGAAGTGAAACCTCGTTGATTCAAACGATTGGTCGTGCCGCTAGAAATGCAAATGCGAAAGTGATTTTGTATGCCGACAGGATGACAGCCTCGATGCAGACCGCGATCGAGGAAACGCACCGCCGCCGAAAGTTGCAGGAGGCGTACAACTTGGAGCATGGGATTACCCCCGAGACAGTACGCAAGGAAGTGACCGCCAGCATTCTACAAGCGGCAGAGAATCGCAAAAGAGCCAGAGACATGGTGCGAATCGACGCCACCTCCGAACGCATTACCGAAGACTACCTCAAAACGATGGAGGAGGAAATGCTGGCCGCCGCCGAGAATCTCGAATTCGAACGAGCAGCAGCCTTGCGTGACAAGATTGTACGAATGCGAGAAAAGATCGGCGAAGCTGTCGAGGATGACAGTTCCGACGAGCGCATGGTAGGCGGTCGCCAACGCAAACGCTCTACCAAAGGCTCCGGCTCGCGGGTACCAAGACCCAAGCAGAAATAGGTGTGGACCAGAAATAGGTGTGGACGAGCGAGGCCCTTCGCTCGTTAGGCGCGGCGCGGTTTGAAATCGACCTATAAATTGGGTGGCACGCTCTGAAGCATGGGTGGCACGCTCTGAGGCTGTGATTTTTTCGAATCTGAAGAAAGTACCCATCACGCTCCGCGTGATGTTGCCTCCGAAACCAAAGGTTTTTGAACTGCGAAAATCACGCGGAGCGTGATTGGTACTATAAAATCACAGCCTCTCTGAGGTACGAAGGGCGTGGTGAATCGCTA
>JAYTVM010000455.1:0-13352 GCA_043743995.1 Pirellula sp.
TGGTTGAGTTGATGATGTCGCGAACTCGCGATGCAATCACGTTGGCAGATTCATTGAGCGCACTATTGTACCGAACCGGTAAATTTCCCGGACGCACACCCCGCGAGGGTGAATTTGCAAGCAAAGATAGATCGTCGAATTCCAACGTAACGGAATTAATGCCGTCGTTCAATACTAAGGTCTGGCCATCGGCAATTTGAAACGAGCCATTGAACTGAATCGTCTGAGACCGCGATTGGGCTTGGTTTGGTTCGAAACTCTTGGTGAGGCTGATCTGAACGTTTTGGTTTTGCAAGAGCGGTTGTCCATACTCCTGTCCACCTCGGATTTCGAGCTGATAAGGGCCAACCAAAATCCCGCTACCCCCAGAAGCAACGGAAACAAAGCTCGTGTCCGCTCGCGCGCCCGTTACCGTTTCGCCCCGTTCTGCCAGACCGATGATAAAGTCGTCTAAATAGAGTCCTTCGAACGCGTTGTTTTGAGTTCGGGTTGCCGACGGCAAAAACCCGACTCCGTATTCCGAGAAACTATCTTCAACTCGTCGGGTCGAGATCGTAAACGGACCTGCGGCACCCACTGTCAAACCGGTGATATCAATGAAACTATCGCGTTGTTTGTACGTCGCAAATGCATCCGCACCGCCGGCCAAGGTACTCTCCATAACCTGCGCAACCTGACGAGCGACCTGAGCTGCAGTCATGGTTTGAAGGATATAGACAGGTACGTTGGTCCCATCATTGAGTCCGGATCGTCCCTCCAAGCTCAACGGTGAATTGACCGGTAATGTAACAGCAGTAGCGCCGTCCGCCTGAATGCGATTGCCAACTACTGAAAAGTTGAGTCGAGGTGAAACGTCGACGGATAGCTCGTAAAGTCCCTGTGAGCCACCGTTGGTGCCACTGCTGGCTACGTTCGGGTTATAGCGAGTGTTGGCAGACCCTGAAACTCCCGCAAAGTATCGTCCCGTCTTGGTTATCGTAAACGAAATCCTCGAGTCTCGCGTACCACCAAAATCATTATTGGCCGCGATTTCACTACCACTTTCATCAAACAACCTCAAGTACGGATCCAGCAAGGAACCGGCGACTGTTGTAGATGACGCAGTCAGCACCACTCTCGACCCTGCATCCAAATTGAGACGGAACAAATCGATATCGCGATCGACCGCACTGATCAGGTTAGGATTGTCTCCGATAGCCCCAATGGCGGTTACGCGAACTGCTCCTCCGGTCACCCCTATCGACAGAGCACGATTGAGAACATCAGACCCGCCAGCTGGGTCGGCTAGATTGGCCGTTTGGACTGGTTTGGGATAGGCCGCATTGTTAATGACAGCGAAAATCGATTGGGCTAAAACTTCGGGCGTATCCGTCGCGTTGAAACGAATTACGTTTCCTGCCGGTGCCGTCCCCACGCCGTTCCAGAACACAAAGTCCAATCCAAGCACATTGAAGGTATCTCCGTTGGTGACGTTCGTTCCGGATGGAACGACCAATGTGTATCCCATTTCAATCTCGAATTGCCGTCCACCAATGGTAAACGTTTGGCCGTCTCTCAACTGACTGCCCGCCACAACTCGCATCTCCAAACCACCCCCGCGCTGGGTTCCAAAACCCATGCTACCGGCCGTGTTGAACTCGAATCGCAATCGGACGTCTTTGCTTCCTGCCAATACTGCGAGGTCGACTCTCGCTTGTCGCCATGCCCGTCCAGGTGAAGTTACTGCATTCGGCGCATTATTGGTTGTCTTCTCAATTGCAGGTTCGAATGGATCGGTGTTGTTTGTCGTCAAAATGTGCCAAACACCCGCATCGTCAGCCCCATAGACGCGGAATGAATCCGTGATCAGCCCGCCGTTGATCGAACTTCCGTTGTCGTTCTCCATGAAGTAGTTGAAGTACAAGGTGGGCAGATCTTGCACTGTCATTCCAGCTAGTGAGAACGATTGGCTTTCGAGAACTCCCAAAGCGCCACCGGGGAAATTATAGGTGTTTTGCAGCCGTTCGTTGTTAAACCTTGGAGATGTTAGCGGATTGGTAAAGTTGTTGAAACTTGCGTTACTGTGAGGATTGCCCGTCACCGCATTGTTTGGGTTTTCAAAACCAAAATACCAACTCGTATCGCCGTTGTTGGCAACATCGCTTAGATCATTCGGCCTATTGATTCCGTGACCAGCATCGGTGCCACGCTGCGTCGTCTGGTGAAACAGATTGAAGTCTAGGTTTGAAAACAATAGTCCGTTCAACCCAAACAGGCCTGTTGCGACCGACGATTGGCCGTTGATAAAGACATTTTGCAATTCACCGCTTGTGTTAAACGCATAGACCCTACCGCTGACATCCGTTCCAAAAAGCAAATCCGCGTAACGACCATTGTCTACGTTCCGTGGACCAGCCGTTAATGCGCTAAACTGGATCCCACGCAACTGATAGGAACTCGCTACATAGGTACCAATTGCACCCGGTCTGTTGCCTGCGAGTTCGAACGCATTGACGCGATACAAGCCACCTTGGTTACTAACCGCGAAGAGAGCGCCATTGATTCCAGCGACGCCTGTCACCAATCCACCAGGGGCAACCCCAACGGATATTGAGCTACCTGTCGTCGCTATTAATTCAGCTCCAACGAGTTGTACCAGGTTACCATTGGCTGCTGCGGAAAGTCCCGCAAAGCCGGCACCCGTAATCGTTTGAGCCAAACGAACGGCAATCGTCTCCGCCGTGTCTTCTGCCAAAAAATCAACCGGTATGCGACCGCTTCCCACATTGCCAGTGGAACCGACATCCGTCGCCACGCCGCGTGCAACAAGTGTCCCAAAGGATCCTGTTGTGGCTTTACCGAAGTTAACTCGGGTCCCATCGAAGCCAATTTGAATGGTTGCTGGCACAGCTTGACGAAGCGACTCGACAAACTGCTCATTGGTCATGGATGGCGAGTAAAAAACGGTTCGAAAACCGGGCGGAACTGTCGACACAGGGCCCGTTTCAATTTGATAATTTACTCCGTCCACTACGAACCGATCGCCATTGTTCAGTTGTCTCGCAGGATTGGCTGTGGGATCAAAATTCAGCAGCAACTCAGGACCGGCGTTGAACTCAAACGTAACAAAGGTGTTTGGAAACGCTCTCAGCGTAACAGTATCTCCGTCGCGAACCAACGACCGCGTCGACGAACGCACTTCGGTAGCCTCGGTTACGGCGATGGTGGTGGAAATGGTCCCCGCGGGTGAGGTCGTTTGAATGAATCCGCGTTCCGTAATGTTTGTCCCAGCGCCTAGGATGATATCGGGTGGGTTGGGAGTTCCCGAAGTTACGATATTGAAATCGCCGTCTAGAGCGGGGAAACTTATTCCTCTACCCGTTGTTGGATCAAAACGATAAAGAATGTTGTTCACATATTGCGCCCCCGCTCCGCCACGGCGATTCGCTACTAGGAATCCAGTTTCTCCTCCTTGGAATTCCGTAAAGGTCAAGGCTTCCACATCAATCCCAACATTTTCCACGGCTAGATCGATCGTAGGTGGCGTTCCTGCGGTCACGACAAGTCTATTCGTGATGATGCCAAAGTTACCGGCAACAGTGGTCGCACCGTTGGCTGAACTGACATTGATATAGGCTGCGTTTGCATCACCCACTCCCAATTCAAGACTTCGAAATCCTCGAATGTCGCCATTGGGACGCATGGCAATATCACGCAAGTCCTCGGCATTGGAGCCGACGAAATTCGACGTTGCCCCAGTGAATGAATTTCCCAGGAAAACTTCCGATGCTTGGAGACCAACATCTCTATTAAAGTACAACGGCACATTTCCCAGCGTGTACTCAACTCGCGAAGATTGCGGTAGGAAAACAGGCGTAATCGGACCTTGCGCGGTCGCGCTTAGTCGATCATTACCAACGCGATCTTCGACAATTAAGCGACCGCTATTGACAGGCTGAATGCGAACCCCAGAATCGTCCTGTGCTCCAGTGCGGTTCAGTCTGTTTGCGATCACCGATGGAACCTGGGTCCGGTTGGTAACTGCGAGGAAATAGTTCCCAGCCGGCAACTCAACCGATCCGATGAATGGATCCAATGAGCCTGTCGATCCACGTCCGAGATCGGTGTTGTCCGCGCCACGGGCCGCCGTTGCGCGATCGTCTAGGATGTTGCTGTTTTCACCAAACTGGATCAATCGACCGGTGGAATCATACAAGTACATCGACATGTCCGCACGACCAATACCGTCGGCGTAATCAATATCAAAGATCGTTGAAAGGTATCTGGCCAACGGGCTGATCAACGACTGGTAGTCGATCGAGAATGAAAACCAGTCCACGTCTGTCGCACTCGACAGATTCCCTGCTAACGAAATCGTTTGTCGATCGGTTTGTACGATATTCCCGAGCGGTTGTGCGTTCGCAAAGGTATCGTTGGGAGCCGTCTGAACTTCCGCCGTTTCGCCAACCAATGGTGAGTGTCTTGGTACACCCGACAAAGTAAGGCCGTTGGACGCAAAACGAATGTCGGCAAAGCTTATCGAGGTGCCTGGCAATTCCTGGCCTTCGCCAAGTCGAATTTGCAACTGGTATGAACCGCGGGACAGGCCTTTTCCGACCGACGCCGGATCGCTCAGAGTAGGTGTGTTGACTGCTTGTCCAGGTCTTTGGTTGCTGCTGCGCACCCGAACATGGTACAGCGAGGCCTGATCGGCTTGGCCTGGCAGCAAGACTCGCATTCCAGCATCCTTTGGATTGGTGCCATAGTCATCGCGGAATTCCCCGCGAGAAGACTGAGGAGCCAGAACCAAAGAACCCTTACGCAATGGATTTGTCGCGTTTCCCGAGAGCGTTGAGAACAAGGGATGTGTCAACGGTTGCGTTTCTTCGAGATACGAATCGTCCGACAAGGCTAGAATCGTTCCGTCTGCAGAAACGAGCTCGACCACAGTGTCCAAGCCCGATGTTGTACGATCAATATCTATCCAAACTTCTGTCCGACCGTTTGCGATAAAGCTATAGACGTCCACATCCGTTGGTTTATTGATCACACCTTCGATCTCGAAGCCCAATCGAGCGTTCTCGTCACCGCTGGTCGCAAGCTTCGCGAGTTGCCCCAAATTCTGTGACTGGGATGGCGTATCATTGGCCGACGGCGCACTGGCCCGGGCCGATTCGCGTTCCGATACGACACCTACATTGCGATCGTTAGAATAGGTTTGTGCCGAGACACCCTGCCATGCGCCAGGAGTGGCCACTTGCGAAATGGCTTGCGGAATCAATTCCAAGAAACTGGTAATTCTCGCAGTTGTCGAATTGGGATCAACTCGCCAAGACAGTGCCGTGGTAACGTCGGCTAGTCCATTGACTGCACCAAGGACTGGGTCGTTCCGCGGAGGCAAATTGGTGGTGTTGATATTACCCGGTAGCGTGTACGTAGTTCCAGTCGTCTCAATCGCATTGGCCAACGATCGGTATTCATCTGCCGCCCAGCCGCTATAGGTTGCGTTCTGTAGATCCACACCTTGCTGATAAGTTCCACCGTGCGAAAACCCAAATCGTTCGAAATTGTCGATGGTGAAGGCACGGAAATCAGGCTGCCCGGGAGTCCCCGTAACATAAAGGAAATCGTCGCTCGGCGACTGTATGTCTTCATCCAGATAGTTCACGAAATCGATGGCACCGAGAGGCTGATCGCTATTCAGAATGAGTGTATTGATCAGCTTCGAAACGCCGTTGTCGAAACGAGATTCAACTCTCCATCGAACAGGTACACCGTTGTTGCCTGGGAACGTTCCTTCGCTTGCGACCAAGTCGGGCGAAATCAACGTTGGCTGCAGGGTAATAGTCGAATTCGCCAACTGGAATGCATTTCCCAACGCACCGGTATCAATGTAATTCGTGAAATTGAAGATAACATTATCATTGATGAACTTTTGGCTCGTGCCTTGTGCAGTAATTCCCGCTAGGGATCCAAACGATGCGCTGCCACCAGCGGTCGGCTGAAACGAAAAGAAACCCGGCGTGTTCACGTCCACGTCGTCATCAATGAGCGTTCCTCGGTCAACCTCAGGGCCGGTCGGTAGCCGAATAACTCCGTTCGATACATTACCGCCATTATTGTCCGTGTCGAAGGCAGAACGACCATCGATACCGAATCCAGCTCCAACGCTATCATCCGCCAGCGAAGTCAAAATCACAGGGAAATTCGGTTGGCCAACAATTTGGATACTTCCACCGACTCGAGAATCGATGTCCAGCGGCGTTCCGGTCGCTGTCAATCCTGCCAGAACTGCGCCCCCGCCAAACTTGACAACCAAGCTCTCGGACGGGCTACTCTTGATCCTCAAACCTCCGTACGTATAGAAATTGTCAGACGTAATTTGAGTTTGAACAATGTGAACGATATCGGTATCGTCCCAAACACTTTGGGTAGTCAGTGTCTGTCCCCGAACCACCATCCCGTTGATCGCATTGCGAGAGAGTCTATTTCCATCGATGAGCGGACCTTGATTTTCAGAGAAATCAAGGGTTCGAGCCAGCAGGTCCGATTGACGCCCCGGGTCATTTACCAAATCAGGCCCAAGGGAATTGACATCAATACTAATTGCAGGAGCATCATTGTCATTGATGCGATTATTGATCAACACTGGTTGCGAACCACGGACAAAAAGGGCTGCTGCGGAATTGGTTCCTCTGCCCACTCGTGTTGACGTACTCGAACTTTCAACACCTCCCGCATTATTTTCCAACCGAGAGTTCGCCATGCGGAAATCCGCTTGATGCACTTCGATGGCATTGAAGGATGCAAATCCTCCTTCAATTCGCGTTGTTCCGCCAGCGTAATTCAAACGATTGTAATCCAGCGAAGCCGTTCCGCCGTGGCCGACGAAAACCCCGCCCCAGTCGCCCGGCAATGGAGTTCGAGTTCCTCGCGTGTTCGCTGTATCAAACGTACCGCCAAACCCATAACGATTGTCGTTGAGACTCGTCATCACGATTGGCAACGCCGAGGTTCCCTCTGCAATGAGCTTGCCGCCATCGCTAAGCTCGATACGCGAGCCCCGCATCTTTAGAATTGCACCCGCATCAATCACCAAACCGCCATCCAATCGGGAACGCACTTTGATATTGAGTGGGACTAGTTCACTACCCGTCAGGGTCCCATTGTCGAAATAGGTATTCGCAACAGCGTTGAGCTGCGTAACCAATCGATACGTACCTCCGCCGGTTGCATCGCTTCGGTACAATCGTCTAGCGACATAGGGCAATCCGCCACCGATCGTTGGCAGATTGGCCAAACTAATCGAACTGTTGGCCGCAACGGTTAGCAACGATGTTGGAATCGATGCCAAACTTTCGTTTCCGGCAGCGTCAACATAGACCAATCGATAATTGTACGTGCCAGCCGCAAGGGACCCACCTGCCACAACATTCAACGTCACAATCGTTGTCGGCGGGGAAGCGGTGTCAATGATTCCGCCACCCGGCTTTCCAGCGATCACCAAGTTTTCACCGATGACGTGCGTAATATCGATATCGTCGAATCGAGCAGTGACGGACACCGTTTCCAAAGCTTCTGCAACTCCAGTCCGTGTTTTGACAAACAACCCATTGATGGTATTGTTCAAGACTCGGTTTCCATGAATCTCAGGTCCTACCCGATCATAGTCTGGAATAAAGAATCCGTTTGCTTGTGACCTTGGATCGACAAAGTCATCTTCCTTGAAACTGTTTGGTGTTGCAGCTAAAGCTGCGTCCGCACTTCGCGTAATCAAGTTATTGATGATCGACGGACGTGAGTCCACCATGTGGATCGGAGTAATGATCTGCGAAACCCCATCCACAACAACTTGACCACCACCAAAACGAATTTCGGAATGGACTACGGAGTTCAGGAACAAACCATTTCGTTCTTTATCGCTACGCGTCTCATCACTGCCGTCAATTCGATTTCTAAAATCGATTCCGCCCCAATCGCCTGGAGCCGGCGCGGGCGGCGTCCTGTCCGGATTGACTCCGATTCCAACCGTGTCGTTTATGGAGGTAACAATGACTCGCGTATCAGGTATTCCGAGCAACTGAAGTGTCCCGCCGCTGCGGTCCACGCTGACCGTCGAACTACCTGCGCTGATGCGAGCCCGGCCCATCTTGATGATGGCGCCGGCGTCGATCATGACCGTTACGTTTTTTGGAACGTCAAAAGTCGATCCGTCTGCCAAAGGCGCACCGAAACGGTTGAATCCGATTTCGTAAGCCCTATTCGTTGTGTTGCCAAGAATCCGCACTGTCACGGCGCGATTTCCAGTCGTATCGGCCCTCGTGACGTTGCCCGCATCCGAAAGTGCAGCGGCGATGGTGCTATATGGCCTGGCAAGCGTGCCGATGCCATTGACTGCAGCAGTCTTGTCCACCCAAACCGTGTAAGCAGACGTGTCTGGGACTCCGGCAACGATAGGTGCTCGATCTGGTCTCGAAGGCACGAACCAGTAATTAAACACTCCGCCAGGTCGGCCATTTCCGTCGCCATCAAGCGGAGTTGGCGAACCATTCACATCCACCAACGTTGAAGCTGCTGGCGGCTTGTAATCGATTCGCAATTGGTATTTGCCTTCCGATTTGCCACCCAAACCGGAGTCTTCGATTTGTGGATTGTACGTTGTGTTACCTTTCGCACTAACCCCGACCACGTAGTCGCCGCCGCGAACAAAATCGAGGGAGATGCGAGGGTCTTCGCTAAAGTAGTCTTCGTTTGCAGCAATCTCGGTCCAGCGTGGAACCAAGACCGTTCCTTCGTTGCGGTAAAGTCGCAAGGAAGCGTCCAGCAAACTGGAATCCGATTGACGTTCCGCAGCGATTTGCAACTGCAACCGTCCGCCCTGAGCTGGCACCGAAAACTTATAGAGATCGACATCCTTGCCTTCAGGTCTCAGCACAAACTGGCCGTGAACAATGTCGGCGTTGCCAGGAAAAACCTGTTCGACGCTTGGGTCGGTTATGGGTGCGTTGTTTTGAACCGTTGCTTGTGGCAACTCGTCCGCGCTTCCAAGTCCTAGCAATACACCGATTCCACGCATAAAGGACCGGAAGAGCTCCGTTCCAAACAAATTGTCGTCGGCCGTATTGTAGTCTTGACCATCGATGATGACTGCGGACTGAGCAGCATTCGACAGCAGCGGGCCAGCGGCAAACGTCAGCCCGCCAGCAGCGTTGGCTTCAACGGTCGTCAATGACGTCAGAGCGTTAATCGCCTGCATGTCACCAACCGCGATGGTGAATCCAAGGTTATCGCTTTCCGTGAAGCGAACACCTAGGTATCGCTCGTAAAGTGACATGACTTGACGCACCATGACTTTTTGTGCGTCCGTAATTGTATTCAGTTGAACGCTTCGATTGGCAGTGCCAAGCTCCGATGCAAAGTTGTAACTGATGACTGCAATTCCATCGGTGTCGACGCGAGTCACATGGTGCTGATATCGATTGTCGCGATTGCCTTGCTCATCGTTGGCTCCTGGGAAATCCAATGTGTAGGGGCTTGTATTCTTAATTTCGGCATTGACGATCGCAGCTTTTGCGCCCGGGCCAACCAGCCAGCCGCCTCCCAAGTCGGTTGCATTGTCAAACCGGCTTCCAGGATCGGTTGCTGGATTGAGTACCGCTACGGGCGAGGTCGAGGGCGATTCACTATTCCCAATCCGCAATCGCATCGCAGCAATCGGGAGCGATGCGCTGGTGATCGGATCGACGAATGAGTCAATGTTGCGGTTGAACGTCAAGGCAACTCGATTCAGCGAAGCGTCATAACTAACCCCCGAAGGACGAAAGGAAATATCATCCAATCCGCTCAGCGTGTTTCGCGTGTAAACAAGCTGATAAAACTCGGGCTTGACCGCCTCGATGGTGTTCAAGTCATCATCATTGAAGTAAACATAAATCTGGTTTCGCTGTTGGGTCAATGTGCCGTTTGCAGCTCGAATCACCGGTTGTGGAACGATAGCCTGGATGGTGGTCCCCAAGTCCAAATCAAAACGAACACTCTGACTAACGCCACCGTTGAACGGAAGACCCGCCGCGTTGCGAAGCGCAAAAGGACCACTTCCCAAAATATCGATGAGATAGAAATCATCTGGCAGTGCTTCCGCAAATCGAATGACCACTTCACGATCGCTATCCCCCAAACCAATGTAAGCCGGGGTGATTGAAACGTCATCGCCCGAAAGAAGCGTCAACTGGGTTAACGTTGTGAAATTGCTGCCGATACGCGCGGACGGTGAACCGCTAATCAACCTCGCTTGCAAAACTAAGGCCGCTTCGGCCGAATTGTTGATTGCATCGACGACTTCTTGCACGGTCGTCAGGAATCGTGAGTTGCTATTCACTTCCACTCGAACCGTCTGACCGGTGACCGTAACGATTGGGGTTAACTGTCCACCAAAATCTCTCGATATGAATTCGATCCGGCTGTTTGCACCGGAAGAACCCGGACGTGTAGAAAGGAATTCGACTTGGAGCGTATTGCTCCCAGAATTCAAATTCGAAGAGATGCGAGCTGCGTCCGCACCTTGCAAGGTCAAGATTCGTCCGGCAGGAATAGTATCGGCGATGACCGTGCTCTCGAGACCGCGAAGCCGTTTGACCAACACCTTCGATGCGACTTGCACATCTTCTGTCATCGCTCGAATGAGATCGGATGCTGTGGTCTTGCTGCCGGGTAGCGTATTGACCTCGATATTGATACGGGTCCCATCGACACTCAGAATAGGCCAACTGGCTGGTTTCCCTGGAATGCTTGAGGTTCGTGCTGTTTGCGTGAAACGCAACTCCAAGCCATTGCCTTGCTGACCTGGCAACGAAGCGCTGAAGTCTAAGACAACTTGCCCGTTTGTCCCAAGGTCGGTACTTAAATAGGCGGATTCTAAGATCCCGTCCGCGCCTGCCCTTTTCACCTGAATTCCTGTCAGGGTATTGAAATCCAAGGCTGCAATATCATCGAATCGAAGAACGATTTCGCGAGGACTAACGTTCAACACCGTCGCATTTGCGCCCGTGCTGCCCAGCGAAATAACAGAACCTTCGTTCGGCTGAACACCAATTAACTGCGGACCCGCAGCCATTAAGTGTCGCGATTCTAAGGACTCCAAAAGCGATTGACGGACAGAAAGCTGTTTACGCTTCCTTCCGCGATCTTTTCGGGGGATGTTATTGGTAAAGGAACCACTTCCGAAACCGACGGTGGTCATCGACAAACCTCAATCAGGTGCCATAAACAAGGGCCAAAACAGTAAACGACTCGATAGCGGGTCGCAATTTCGAGTCTAATTCAGCTTGCAAGCTTTGCAACGAATCAAGTGCAGTTACCAACGACTTCCTGGTCTGCAAGTCGTTTTAAATACGCTACCTGCTACCTAGGTCGTCCTATAACCAGCACGATCGACACAATTGAATGCCTGGCTTGGAGAGGGGTTGCACCGCAAAAGTTCCCCAACCAACCACCTTGTACTACCTAATCGCAAAAAACGAGTGCCAGCCGCATGTTTTTCAGGCCAATGCATGGTTTTTGCTGGGCCGAATTGGCCTTCGGCGTCAAAACGTCCCAAAAATTGATCCTGAGTCTTTCGGAGATTCCTGGACGAGAATACAAATTAGTCATCGCGAAGTGACGCCAACTTTCGCGTCACTTTCTCCAGTAATTGGACCTCTGGAGAGCTATTTCCCTACTGCAAAATCATCGCAAAAAATGTTTCAGTCGCTCCAAGAAGGCCTTCAAGTTGCTTTTCAATCGCTCCGTGGCAAGGGGAAACTGACCGAATCCAACATGCGCGATGGCCTGGCCATGGTTGAGAAATCCATGGTCGAAGCGGACGTCAATATCGACGTGGTGCGGAAATTCATGGCGGATGTGTCCGCGGCTGCCGCTGGACGGAGAGTCCTGCTTTCTCTCCGACCAAACGAAGAATTGATCAAAATTGTTTACGAAGAGTTGGTCTCTCTCCTGGGACCCGTCGATAATTCCATCCCGATGCGACGCGGCGAACTGACCAGCATCATGATGTGCGGGCTCCAAGGAGCCGGAAAAACGACGACCTGCGGCAAGCTCGCACTGTTGGTCAAGGAAAAGAAACTCAAGCCTTTTCTCATCGCTGCCGACTTGCAGCGTCCTGCCGCTATCGAACAGCTTCACGTGCTCGGAACGCAACTTGGCGTCGGCGTGTTTAGTAAGGCTGGCGCAACCGACCCGGTAGCGGTTTGCCGTGAAGGACTCGCCGCAGCCAAGGCCGCCGGTGCCGATGTCGCGATTTTTGACACCGCGGGACGGTTGGCTATCGATCAGGAATTGATGGACGAACTAAAGCAAATCGATAAGCAAATCGCACCACATCAGGTCTTCCTGGTTGTCGACGGAATGACCGGCCAGGATGCCGTCAACAGCGCCAAGGCCTTCAATCAGGCCCTGCCGATCGATGGTGTCATCATGACCAAACTGGACGGCGATGCTCGCGGCGGGGCGTTGCTCAGCGTGAAAGCTGTCACCCAAGTCCCAATCAAATTCATCGGTACCGGCGAACACATGGACGCCCTGGAACCCTTTCGCCCAGAGGGCATGGCCAGCCGGATCCTCGAGATGGGCGACATTCTCGAAGTGGCTCGAGAAGCCCATAAACTGATCGATGAAAAAGAACGAAAGCAACTCGAAGAGCGGATGTCGAAGGGGATTTTCACCCTCGGTGACTTTCGTGACATGATGCAAAAGCTCAGAAAACCCGGCCTCATGACCAAAATGCTGACTCTCATGCCAGGCATGGGGGATCTTTCCAAAATGATGGCGAATGCCGATAGCGATAAAGAAATGCGTCGCATCACAGGCATCGTCGATTCGATGACCCCTGAGGAACGAAAAAACCCAAAAAGCATCGATCCGTCTCGCAAAAACCGAATTGCCAAAGGGTGCGGTGTTCAACCCAACCAAGTTAGCGACCTAGTCAAGCAGTTCGATATGCTTGCCCCGATGCTTCAAATGGCAACCTCCGGGAGCATGGGCGACAAGATGAAAATGATGCAACAAATGCAAGGGATGATGGCAAACAATCCAAACAATCCCATGGAAGGCATGAAAATCAAACAAAGCACAGGCAAGCGTCTCACCCCAAAGGAACGTGAAAAGATGCAAAAAGAAAGGGAAAGACTCTTGAGAAAGAAAAAACGAGGCTAGGCATGCTTCTTGGGAGACGTTATGATTTCCAACCTGGTAAACTCAAATTTCACGGAGAATTAGCACAGTGTCGGTTCGTATTCGAATGAAGCGTTTGGGCAGAAAAAATCGCCCGTTTTATCGTCTTTGCGCCATCGATCAACGTTGCCCACGCGACGGTCGAG
>JAYTVM010000456.1:0-1182 GCA_043743995.1 Pirellula sp.
GTCTGACCTTTCGGCGATCGGGTAAGCGATCGGTCCATTTCGAAATGATCAGGGTCAACTGGTACCGGGCCTGGGCTCGTTGGGTAGGTCTTGTCCTTGACTTCAGTCGTTGTGTACGGTGGATGCATTCTCCTGCGGGTTCGGTCGGTTACGATTGGTAATTGGTAAAGGGGTTCATGGAAGTGGTTTAAAACGGCTACGAGGTCCGATTCGTTCGACGATGTTGGGACATCAGACCAAGTTACAGGTTGTCCTCGTAGCCAAAGGTTTAAAATGGCGAGCAAGGCTTATTCGTTACGTCGATGTCGATGCATCAGCCACCGATACTAGCTTTCTTGCTCGCCGTGGTTTGGGAATGGTTTGATTTGGTTTGGTGATGGATGGTTTGACTTTTGCTTTGGCGTTTAACCGATCCTTGGGCTTTTGCGTTGAGCCTTGGAGCGTTGGCTTCGCAGTTGCTTTCTTGACGATTGGTTTTGATCGTGGTCTCTTAGAATGCTCAGCAGATGGATTCGTAGTGGCGGCTTCCTTTGCGGCTCGGGCTTCCTTTCGTTGTCGACTCTTGCGTTGGTCGGAATTTTCCTTAGGCTTCATCGCCTTCAAAGTGTCTTTGAGACCTGGATTCATTCTGCCGTAGGATTCGGTAACTTGAATCATCATGCTAGGATCCCATTCTTTGTCGTCGCGTAGCATGGCCCAAGCGACGACTGCAATCTTGCGAGCCAGAGCAATGGCGGCCTTTTTCTTGCGAGTCTTTTGCTTACCACAGATCCGGTCGTAGGTGGCTTTGGCCCATGGGTTGTACCGAAGGGAGGCCCACGAGCACTCGACAAGAATAGTTCGACCGAGCGGATTTCCTCGTTTGGTGATTCGACCGTTGCGATCTGTTTCCCCCGACTGGAACTGGCGGGGAACAAGGCCGAAGTAGGCGGCGACCTGACGTCCATTGGAAAAGCGGTGAGGGTCGTCGATGCAGGCCACCAGGATTTCCGCGGTCCGCCATCCAACGCCTGGGATGGTAAGGAGCAGTTGGATGCGTCGGTCTTGCTTGCCGATGATCTCGAGCTTCTTGACAACCGTGTCGAGTTGGTTGGAAAGCGAATCGAGCTGCGTCAGTTCGATATCGAGCTCGCCTTTCCAAAGCTCATCGAAGTTACAAGACTCAAGCGGTTTACGAAAGGC
>JAYTVM010000457.1:0-13289 GCA_043743995.1 Pirellula sp.
CTCCCAATGAATTCGGTTTCGGATATCTCAAGATCGGGCGGAAAACCATCGGTTTCATTCCAGTCCAGCCACGACAGTCCGACCCACTGCAAATCCGGACCACCGCTAAAAGTGCTTTCCGGCCAAACGACTAAATCGATGGCTTTCGAAGCGTTTTCTAGAGCAGCAATCGCTGTCTGTCGTTCGTACCGTTTCCATCCAAGCACCATATCGTCCGCCTTGCCATCGAATTGGGTTGGCATATCCTCCTGGATCAGCAAAACGGTACACAACGGCTTGATCGGTTCTTGGCTGGCAATCCACTGGTCATGGGACCGAATCGACCAAATCGAACCGAAAACAACAGCCAGCGCGAACAGTGTGCAAATGGAATTCTCAATAACAAATCGCCTGGACTTCGCATCTTCCCAAACGACGCGGTTCCAAATCGCCCAACTCAGCCATTGATAGAGGACCGCTCCCGTAAACATGACGACAAAGCTGACGCCATAGCTTCCAAAGTACGAGGCGACTGGCAGCATCCATGGCCACGGCGTTTGGCTGTGCGCAAGCATGCAGGCCGCGAACCCAGTCACAAAATAGGCGCGTATCAGTTCGCAGCCAACCCAAGCGGTGGCTGCGGCCACGGGCAATGGAACATACC
This sequence comes from Pirellula sp., assembly GCA_043743995.1. Taxonomy (GTDB): domain Bacteria; phylum Planctomycetota; class Planctomycetia; order Pirellulales; family Pirellulaceae; genus JBKCUI01. The sequence continues at coordinate 644 of JAYTVM010000457.1, forward strand.
ATGAACGATTCAAAGATCGAGCCATGGCCACAAATATCGGCAAGTAGACGGCCAGATACAACGACAAGGCGATCCAACCGGCGTGGAGCGGCCAATACGCCAACCGGATTCCTTGCAATAGTGCAAGCCACATGAGGCCGCCGGCCAACCAGATTCTCCAATACTCACGTCGTGTCGGCGGGCATTCTTTCGCAATGATAGCCACCCAACAAGCCGATGCCAGGAAACCGGCCCACGGGAACTTCATCGGTGGCAACGAAAACCAATAGAGAACGGCACCCAGCAACGCTAATAACCAAGTCTGACCGAGTTGATCGCTCCATCGCAGAGCACCGCGAACTTGTTTCTTGCTTTGAGTCTTCCTTGACACTTTGGATCCATCCGTTTCTTGTTGCATCAAATTGCATTTCCCAAAATCGCTCCGCGGATATCAGCGTATTCGCAGTTGGAAACCGTCCGCACGTTGCCCATCCGAGTCGGCAGGATGAAGTTGAGTTTGCCGTGCTCTGTTTTCTTGTCCAACTGCATCGCCTCCACCAATTGTTCGACAGGAACTTCCGAAAAACCGGTGGGGAGTCCGAACTTGCGAAGCAACAATGTCTGTCGTTTTTGACATGCATTTGGCCAGAGCTCAAGGCGCAGCGCCAACTGTCCGGCCATGGTCATTCCAATGGAAATGGCCTCACCATGCAAAAAACGCCCGTACGACGTCTTGGCTTCGATTGCGTGCCCAAACGTGTGACCATAATTGAGAATCGCTCGCAAGCCAGTGGTTTCCCGTTCGTCCTGCGAAACCACTTGGGCTTTCAGTTCACAAGAGCGGCGCACAATATGTTGGATATGCTCGTGGCTTCTCGCCAGGATAGCCTCGGCATGCTCCTCCAAATAGTCAAAAAACATTTCATCAAGAATGACACCATACTTCACGACTTCAGCCAGACCGCTCCTGAATTCGCGGTCGGGGAGAGAATCGAGCGTTGACGTATCGATCCAAACCGCATGCGGTTGCCAAAACGCGCCGATCATGTTCTTGGCACTGGGCAAGTTGATACCTGTCTTGCCACCGACGCTGCTGTCCACCATCGCCAATAGCGTCGTTGGGATCTGAATGAATCGAAGGCCACGCATATAGGATGCGGCAGCAAACCCGGCGAGGTCGCCGACAACGCCGCCACCGATGGCCACGACCACGCTTTTGCGATCTGCTTTTTCTTCAAGCATCCGGCCCCAAAGCAACGATAAGTTCGCTATCGACTTGTTCTCCTCGCCGCTGGAAACCACCAGTGTAGCGACCCGCTTCTTGGATCGAACCAAGCACTCCGCAACCGTTTTCCCAATCGTCTCAACAATCCGCTCATCGCAAATTAGGATTGCCTGCGACCAACCGGTCAACAACTCGGTGAGCGATTCGGCCATTCGATCTAGCGTTTGCGTGCCGATGTAGATCGGATAGCTTCGTTCGCCCAATTTCACTTGGATTTGTTGCATGAACTATTTCGATTCCTTCTCACGATCCACGGCAAGCACGACCCGCGAATTGCAAAGGTAGTCATGCAATGATTTGCGTCCCTTTAGCAACAGGATCAAGGCTGAGTCAACACAAAGAAATAAGACTAAGATGACTTCCAATATGCGGCTAAGTAAGGGATTGCTGGAATTCACGTAAAAAGCCAGCGGCCAAAACCAGGCGAAGGCATTTCGGAGAACTTCGCGAACCACCAACTGCTCACGTCTTGGCGGCAAACCGTTCTCCTCAACGATGCGAAGCTGAAACAAATACCGCCCAATCGATCGCCAACCATGATAAACCAGCGTTAGATAGACGGACGGTACGATCAGCGAAACGAATGCAGCAATCGGCGTTGCCCATTGGTATTTGCGTAGCGTCGCAAAGTCAGCCAAGCTCGAATTCAAAAGGAAAATCAAAATCGCAAAGGGCGAGATAAAAAACAATAAAATCAATTGGTCGATGATATACGCTACGGCGCGAGATGCGACTCCGGCCGTTGTCGTCGATACCGGCTCGATCGACTTTAGTTCTAATAAAAGCTCATCGTAGGTGGCAAACCTGTTTTTCGGGTCTTTGGAAACCAATTGCGAAATAAGGCCGGCAAACTCACGCGGAATCGAATTTGGCCAAACAGGCGGAAACACAACTTCGGCTGTTAGATGAGTTTCAATCCGCTCGCGAACCGTTGTCCCGACAAGCTCAAACGGGAGTCTACCAAAGACCAGCTCAAAAAGAGTAATTCCAAGCGCATACATGTCGGACTGGATGCTGATAGGGCTGCCCTGGATGAGTTCCGGTGCGACATAAGCAGGCGTACCCGATACAGTCGTCGGTTGTCCGGGCTCATTCTGAATCCTGGAGAGTCCAAAGTCAGAGAGCTTGATTCGGCCACCTCCTGCCATCAACAAATTAGCTGGTTTGATATCGGCATGCACAATTCCAAACTGCGAAGCATGTCGCAGGGCCGATACCACTTGAATGGCGTATCGAATCGCATCGACATAGGGAATGACACCATCCGCATTGAGTTTTTCGGAAAGGGTCGGGCCTGTTAATAGCTCCATGGCCAAAAATGGCTCTTCATCTTGACGGCCGACGTAATAGATCGTAACCACGTTGGGATGGTTCAATCTGGCCTGAGCGACCGCTTCTCTCAGCATCATGGCAATGCGAGAGTCGACGCAGTGATTTGCATTCCGCATGATCTTGACCGCAACGTAGCGTTGCAGGGAAGTGTCCAAGGCGCGATAGACGGCGCCCATTCCGCCGGACCCCAATTTGCGATCGATTCGGAAGTGGCCATAGAGTCGGTTGATGAGATTCTCACTTCCGTCTAGTTCGAAGTGATGTACCTCCTCGTCCTCTTGGAAATTGGTTATGGAAACAGTCGCACTCATCGCGTGCTGAATGGCTTCGGACTGTACAATGCGTTTGCAGGTTGTACATTCGCCACCCAAGGTTGGGTCCACGCGAAACTCGGTACCACAGGCGCAATGGTATACTAGACCTGGCTTGGTTAAGATTGCTATCTTGGCTGAGGGAGTTGGCTGCGTGGCGGATTCCATTCGTTCAATTGTACACCCTATAAGTCCGTTCCAATTCGGGCTTTCCATTTTTCACCGGTCACCCACCCCGAATGCCGAAACTTGAGCGACAATTCTTCAAGCAGCCTAGACTCGAGTTGGCAAAAAACCTTCTGGGATATCGATTTGTGCATGTCGCAGACTTGTTCTACCACAGAAAGTTTCCGACTAGATGAAAATTTGGATTGATGCGGACGCAGCCCCCCGCGAAGTCAAGGAGCTCGTTTTTAAAGCTGCAACGCGACTGAAGCTGCCCGTCGTCTTGGTGGCAAACCAGTCGATTTGGGTACCGCCTGGCAATACACTTTTTTCTAGCGTGACCGTTCGAGAAGGCGCCAACGTTGCCGATAAGTACATTGTCGACAACGCTGCGGCGGGCGATCTGGCCATTACTGCCGATATTCCCTTGGCAGCCCAACTTGTGGACAAACAAGTGTTCGTCGTTGATCCCCGCGGCGAACAATATGACGATCGGAATATGGCTGGTCGACTTGCGGCTCGCGACCTTTACGATGCAGCCAGAGGGGCAGGCATGGAGTTTTCAGGTCCTGCCCCATATAGTCCAAAAGACCGCATTGCCTTTGCATCGACCTTGGATCGCATCTTGACGCGGGCTACGAAGGCCAAGAAAACGTGAATGTAGCTGAAGTAGGCCCGCATACATCGACCGAATGACGCAAAGGTCATCTGCGTGCCGAGCGGATTTCGAAAACAGCGTGTTGGGGTGTTGGATAGAGCTTTCCCGTGGGTCGCTCGGTCCTGGGGGGCTCGCGGGGGATCTTCTGACCCGGAAAGTCGGTGCGATGTGGACGCCTGCTTAGAGAAGTATCAAAAAACTTTAAAGTTTTCGACGCATTGGTTATCATGAAACGGAGGGGCCTAGAAATCAAAATAGGAAATTTCATGTTTAAGGAACCGTCCGATGAGATCGATCCAGCCATCAACGCCGTTCGCAAAACCTCCACGTATTGTAGGAATTCGAAAACGACTCGTTTTTCGACCGAGCTGCGAGCAGCTCGAAATTCGCACTGTGATGTCTGCTGATGCAGTGCTTGATTGGAACGACATCGCTCTCGATGCGGTAGCCAACGATCATTCACCTTCGATTGTAGGTAGTCCCGAGCAAGGCGGCCCCACCCGTACTTCGCGAGCGATGGCGATTGTACATGCCGCGATATTTGATGCGGTAAACGCAATTGATCGTTCGTTCACTCCGTATCTATTGAAAAGCATCGCGCCGCATACCGCCTCGATCGATGCTGCCGTTGCGCAGGCCGGTCACGACTCACTGTCGGTACTCTATCCCAAACAAAAGTCCAATTTCGATGCCGCCCTAGTAGCCACGTTGAACGAGATTCCGAATGGCGTCGACGAGCAGCAAGGAATTCGAATTGGTGCGGTGGCGGCCCAGACCATTCTCGAAGCCCGCAGCCATGATGAGAGCGATCAAGTCGGCTTTTATAAGGAAGTACCAATACCGGGTAGGCATCGCGTTGATCCGCTCCATCCGGATCAAGGATTCCTGGGTGCTAGTTGGGGCGACGTTACCCCATTCACTCTGCGCGATGGTAGCCAGTTTCGCGCAGAGGCACCACCGAGACTAACCAGCGCTGTGTACACTGCTGCCTTCAACGAAGTGAAGCGACTGGGGGGTGATGGAATTACAACGCCCACCGAACGCACGCCCGAGCAAACTCAAATTGGTGTGTTCTGGGGATACGATGGTATGCCTGGTCTCGGCACGCCGCCGCGATTGTACAATGAAATCACGCGCACAGTGGCCATACAACAGGGAACTTCAGAGGTGCAAAACGCAAGGCTATTCGCGTTGGTCAACTTCGCCATGGCCGATGCAGGTGTGGCAGCATGGGATACGAAATACGTCTACGATTACTGGCGACCCATTCTTGGTATTCGCGAGGCGGACCCAGGGACTGGCCCCTTGCACTTAGGCGATTTCAACCCAAACACGCATGGAGATATCAACTGGATGCCGCTGGGGGCACCCGCTAGTAACATGACCTCTGGCAGCAATTTCACACCTCCATTCCCAGCTTATGTTTCAGGCCATGCGACCTTTGGCGCTGCCGCCTTTCGCACGTTGGCTCGGTTCTTTGGAAGTGACAGCATCGCCTTTTCATTTCAGTCCGACGAATTCAACGGCGTCACGACCGATGCACACGGAGTGATTCGGCCTGCGACAACTCGAACCTTTACGTCATTCAGTCAAGCTTCGCAGGAAAACGCTGATAGCCGTATTTACCTTGGTATCCACTGGCGGTTTGACGCCACGGAGGGCATCAAGCAGGGCAACAGCGTTGCCGATTGGGCGTTCACCCATTTCCTCCGACCGTTGGCTTCGATTGCTAATTCCACCGCCGCACCGGGCCACGGAGGAAGGGAGTCCGTTGTGCCGGAAGCGAATTCGAAGGAGCGCCACATTTGGATCCCTGTCCCTGTTTCGATCGAATCTGCGCAACCGGCAACGAAACAAAATAGCAACGCATTTGTTCTGCGTAACCTTTCTTTAGCCTCGACTGCAAGCAAAGAAAACAGTTCGCAAATCGACGTATCGCTTTCGTCGGATTGGAAGTCAGAACTTGGATTGGAATTAGATAATGCGTTGAGGAGAGTGCGCTAGCCATCACTCAACGGTTGCGAACTGCGTAAATATGCGAGCAGATCGGCGATCTGTTGGTCGGTCATCGCATTGAGCATACCCTCCGGCATAAGAGACGTCATCTGCTGCAGCACTTGTTCCACATCCGATTTTGAAATCACATGAGACTTGCCGTCCACGGCCTTTAAAGTGAATTGGTCCTCTGTTTGATTTTCAATAAATCCTGTCAGCACGGCGCCATCCTCCATCCGAACTCCGACTGTTTGATACCCTTCACGGATCTCCAGACTGGGTGCAATGATGTTTCGAATCAAGGTGGGCAACTGGTCCCGTTGATAGCCTGTCAAATCCGGCCCGATCTCACCCCCCTCGGCGTACAGTTTGTGGCAGCGCGCGCAGTTGGTCTTGAACTGAGCTTTGCCTCGATACGGGTCGCCCTCTACCGACTCGATTCGATCAAGTAAACTAGATACTTCTTTCTGTGCTTGTACCAAATCCGGTCCTGACAAACTGGGGTATAGATGACTGATTCTGACTTGTAACGCTTCGTCGGAGTGCAGTCGCATGGCTCGAACACATTCCATCGGCATTGACTTCGGGTCAACACTTTGTTTATCGCAGGCGTCCAACCAAGCCTGCGTCCAAGTTTTTCGAGTTCCCAACGCGGAGCCAGCCACCGCGTGTAGGCTTGGTGACAAATCGGCCCATGTGCTGAGGATGGCCTCCGACACTTTTGCGTCGTCGAATCCTGCGATGGCTGCAAATGCCGCCGCACGAACCGGTTCGGCCTCGCTCGCAGTGCCTGAAAGTTTCAAGAGACTGGGCAAGGCATCTACGTAATTCAGTTCGCTTATAAGCTGGGCAATTTGAATGCGAGTTGCCGCTGCAGTTTTTGAATCGACCAGCAACTGCACGGCTTGCTTTCGCGATTCCAGGTCGCCTCGCCTCAATCGAAGCGTCACCGAAGGTTGCCCCAATCCAATCAACGCATCCAAAACGGAATCGGGGACCCCCAGCAGCGAGCGACCTACAAAAGCCCTTTCAAAGGCTTCGGTGGCATGTTTTGCAGCCACCTGCCGAATCGTTGCCGGTTGTATTTCAATTTCCTTTAGCAATTGGGTGACTGCTTTCATGCTCGCAGGTGTGTTGATTTTTGCCCATATCTCGATCAAGTTCGGGGCAATGCGCTGCATCCCAATGGGGCTGTTCCAGAATCGCTCAGTCCATGGCAATTGACTCAGGACAAGATCTGGCGAACCGGTATGCGGCTCAACAGCCCACCACATCAACAATGGCAAAGCTAAATCTGTCTCCGGCAAATCGCGAGACAGCAAGGCCGACACAATCGGAAGCGCATCTTCGCCCCGAAGTCGCTTGGCTGAGCTTGCAATCTGGCAAAGCACTTTGACATTATTTTCCGTTGCAGCAAGTGATTCGATTGCGGTAGCCGTGGATCGGCTAATGACTCGATCATCGCAAACCAATCGCACAGTCCAAGCTCGTACTGCTGGATTGGGATTCGCAAGCAGTTTCTCAAGGCTCAACGAGTCCTCCCCCGAGTAAGGAATCGTGTCTTCGATCCAACCGCACGCATGCGCAGTCCAAAGCCACTCCAGCCCCCGCTGTTCGCCATTCCCGATTCTGTTCTCAACTTCCACTCGCAGTTTTTTCCTAAGCGGATGTTGTAGGATTAACTCACGAGCTTTCCAACGATGCCATCGGTACTCGTGATTCAATTGGGTACTAAGGTATTCGAGCGAAGTGCGATCGCTGCCCACTGCAAGAAATGGTATCCAATCTACCGCCGCGGGTGGATTGCTGGGCTTGAATCGATAAACTCGGCCGTGATCGCGATCCATTTTGCCCACATGCGCGTAGAGATGTGCCACTTGAAAGTCATACCAATCGCAGACGTAGGCGGCACCATCAGGACCATCCTGGATCGCAACGGGCCGAAACCACTTGTCGTCGCTTGCTACGGCATCTCCGATATCTTTGGTCTCGAACGTAGAGCCGACGGCCGATAATTGCGATTGAATGAGTTTGCCATGCAACGGATCGACGGCCAACATCGAGTGAGGCATCGTAACTCCAAACGCGGTGCCTTCGGTCAATAGCATTGTATGCGTGAAGCGCTGGATTGGCGCATGCTGCATTGGGTCGAGATAGCCAAAGGTGTTTGGATTCGATAACCCGCCGTGCTTGTTGAATCCCTTGCGATAGTAGGCGTCCTGGAGATAGTGGAATCCACGTGTATCCCCTCCATTGTGACCCGAAAAGATCTCGCCCTCGTTATCGAAAGCTACACCAAAAGCATTGCCACCACCCTCGGCAAAAATTTCGTATTGGCGCGTCATAGGATGATATCGCCAGATGGCTTGTCCCATGGAGCGTTTGGCTGTTTCCTTGGAACCGTAACGTCGGACGTTTCCACTCACCGTGCTTCCTTGCGCGGCATACAACCAACCGTCTGGCCCCACGCACAAGCTGTTTACGACCGAGTGTGTATCCTCCAGGCCAAAGCCCTCCAGGTGGACTTCGGGCGGACCGTCTGCCTTTAAATCATGATCCTTATCCGAATAGAAAAGCAAGTAGGGTGGATTCAAGACCCAAGCCCCGTCCCCGGTTGGTACGACCGCAGTTGCGATGTTCAGGCCATCGACAAAAGTCGTTACAGTTTCAAGTGTTCCATCGCCATCGCGATCTTCGTGCACGGTGATCTTGTCGGCACCAGGCACTCCACCATGTCCGGGGGGAAGCGGGACCGAATCGTAAACCGTTCGCCAAAAATTGTCGCGGCTAAGTCTCCGCAATCCAGCTGGATCGGGATACTGCAAATATTGAACGACCCACAACCGGCCATGCGAGTCGTATACGGTGCTCAGTGGCTGGCTAATGGTTGGTTCTGAGAGAAGAGTCTCTATCGAATAGCCATCTGCCAATTTGAATTTAGAAAGTGCCTCGGCAGGACTCAGGGCTGGCCCCTGGCCTTGATCCTCTGGCTTTTGCATGCCGTAGGTACTACCAGAAACGATCAAGCATGCCAAAAGAAAACTTGCAAAGACTGGACTCGCTTGAAAATGTTTCATAACTTCCGTTCCATAACTTCCAGCAGATCAAACCGTAATTACGCATCGTGAGACACTAAGGAATAAACTTCGTGACTCGAACGACTGGATTTCCAAAGGTGCTGCCACCGCCGAGATCGGTCAGTCGTTCGCTGGTGATATCGTTAAGGCTTTTGCCGTCTGGGGCCAGCTTGGGCCACCATTGTCCCAGCGCGATGGCTACGCCAGCCTTTCCGTCTTCACTGACGATTGCTTTGCGAAGGATGCTACCGTTGAGACTAGCTACGTTGACGCGATCGCCATCGACGATTCCTAACGATGCCGCGTCCGAAGGGTGAATGATGATTTGGGGCTCACCCCCAGCCATCTTAATCACACTGGGGACATTTCCCATCGATGTATTCAGGATATAAGGGCCAGGGGGCGAAATGAGTCGCAACGGATACTCGGCACTCGGTTGAACTTCGAACTCGAGTTGCTGTGGTGCTGGCGAAAAGCGAATTTTGCGATCGGGGTGGTTGCTACCGTCCGAATAAGGCAAATAGGGATCAGGCAATTTTAGTTTCACGCTTCGTTCGGTCATCAACCGATCGGCGGTTATGCCCTCAAGCTTCGGATTAGAGGACGTTAACAACTCTTCAACAATCTGCTTTGGGGACCAGTATAAGCACTCGTCTTCGAAACCCAAACGGCGAGCAAGCTCGGTGAAGATCCAGCGGTTTGACCTTGCTTGACCGCGTGCTATCACCACCGGTGCCGAATATTGCAAATAGTAGTGGCCATAAGAAGTATACACATCCGTGTGTTCCAAAAACGTGGTGGCAGGTAATAAGAAATCGGCATAGTCTGCTGTATCGGTTTGGAAATGCTCTAAGACTACGGTAAAGAGATTATCGTTGCTTAGTCCGCGTCGAACCCGCGAGGAATCCGGTGCGACCGCGGCCGGATTGCTATTGTAAACGAACAGACCACGGACACGCGATGTATCTGGATCCAACTCAGAAGCCAGCAAGGTCATGTTGACGTGCCGTGTTCCAGGCCGAATCAGATGAGTACCCGAGACGCGTTGTGTGTTCAATCCAAAGGCGCCGCTAGTTGACAAGCACCCGCCACCCCCTTTCTTTTTCCAAGCCCCAATCAATGCCGGCAGAAGTGTTATCGCTCGAAGGGCATTGCCACCACCCTCATTGCGGGTCATGCCATATCCAACTTTGATGAACGGTGCTTGGCTCGTCGCCAAATTTCGTACCATGTCCCTCAATGCGGCCAATGGAACATCGCAGTATTTCGACGCCCGTTCAAGACTCCAAGGGCTGCATGCATGGCGGTACTCTTCGAATCCAATGGTATGTTGATCGAGGTAATCGAGATCGTGCCAATTGTTGCAAATGATCTCGTTGCCGATAGCCAATGCCAACGCCGCATCGGTACCGACTTTGATTTGCCAGTGTTCGTCTGCAAAGCGAGAGGTTTCATTGCGATAAGGATCGATGTGGAGAATGTGGCAGCCATTCTTCTTGGCGGCTTTGAGAATGGGAGCGATGTGCGAATTGCTTCGAAGTGCGCTGATTCCCCAAAGTACAACGTATTTCGAATGGACCAGGTCCTCTGGGTCCGTGCCAAGTTTGTTGGGCCCATAGTTGGCTTCCCAAGCTGCGCTGCCTGTTGTTGCGCAGATGGTTTGATCGAGTTCGAGTGCCCCTAGTTTGCGGAAGAAGGCGAAGGGCGAAGAACCCTCGATAACCCCCATCGTGCCGCCGTAGCAGTAGGGCAATATGGATTGGGGGCCATGCTGTTGGACGATCGACCTAGTGCGTTCCGCGATCTCATCTAGGGCGGTCTCCCAGGATATGGTTTCAAAACGTCCTTCACCCTTTTTGCCCACTCTTCGCTGAGGCTGCAATAGTCGGTCGGCTTGTTCTTGACGCTGTGGATATCGAGCCATTTTGACGCAGGCAAATCCTTGCGTGATCGGGTGGGACGGATCGCCAGCAAGATGCGTGACTCGATCTCCTTCCACGGTGATGTGCAAGGAGCATGCATCGGGGCAATCCAAAGCACAAATAGTCGGTAAAACGATTGGATTCATTGAATCTGCTCTATCGGTAGGTAGCGAGTCTCGCCAAACGGATATTTCTGTCCATGTGCCAAGTCTAGCGACTTTTACGACAAATGCCATTATTCCCCGAATGCGTCCCTCGTCGTGTGGCACGTCCCTGAGGTACGAAGGGCGCGGTGAGGCACTAGAGCCGCATCCACATCGATTTTGTGATTAGTTTAGGCCAAGTAGTATTCGTGCATCGAAAAAAACCTACGGGTTTATCCCGTAGGATCGTTATCCTATTAAGCTAGTATTTTGACCACAAAAGGTCCCCTCTTAGTTGTGCGACGCTCGACATCGCAAGAAACACGGCAGAGACCGCCGTGCTTTTCAGGGTAAAAAGTATCGATAACCCCGGTCCAAGTGACTAGCAGGCTGCGCCAGATGACGACGATCCATTTGGCATAAAGCCCAATGCCACTCACTTTGCAATTTCTGAGCCTCAATGCGCTAGCATGAGGGCCGGATTCGAAAGAGATTTCTAGCCTGCCAGCCCGCACGCTAGCGCGGATTATTCATTCAAATGCAAATTAAAGTGGCCCCGGCTGCGTATAAGTTGTTTGTTCACAACACCTTACCCGCAAGCACGGAAGCCAAATATGAGTATACAGTCTGCGAGCCAATTGTCATTCGGATTTTGGCAAGGTCGAACTGTCGAAATCGAGCAAGTTGACGAAAACATTTCATCCGACGGCGGGCTCATCGCTTTCAAGCAACTTGATTCTATTCTTGGCTGGACCGAATCGTTCTCGGAATTGATTCAGCATTCAGGCCGAAATCATTCTGCGAAGTCGATGCTGCAACAAAGGGTGTTCGGGATCATTGCTGGGTATGAAAATCAAAACGATCATGATTCCCTTCGGTCAGACCCCATCTTCAAACTTATCGCTGACAGGTCACCGTCAGATCCAGATTTGGCAAGTCAACCAACACTTTCGAGATTCGAAAACTCAGTCACTCCTAGCAACTTACTTCAGATGGAAGAGTGGTTTTTGGATCGCTTTGTCGAATCATTTCCTGAAGCTCCCGAACGCATTACTTTGGATATGGATACATTCGATGACCCGACACCCGGCATGCAACAATTGACTTTCTTTCATGGGTATTACGATCAGTACCAATATCAAGTTCGTGTGATAACCTGTGCCGAGAACGACATGACCGTAATGCCGGTACTGCTTTATGGAACAGCCGCAGTGAGCCTTGGCGCATACGACGATATTGTTCGTGTTATCCAAAAACTTCGAGCACGCTTCCCAGATACAATCATTGAGTTCAGAGCGGATGCTGGCTTTGCAGTTCCAAGGATGTACGAATCCTTGGAAGCGATCCCTAACGTGATCTATACGATTGGCTTTGCGATGTCCCCCGTGCTTCGTACGAAAAGCGACGAGCTACTAAAATCCACAGAATTACAATACAAAACGACAGGTATACTTGCTAAGCAGTACATGTTCTTTCCGCATAGCCTGCGAAAAGCTCGCGGGCTACACAACCAACTACGCAATAGAACTGGACTCGAGTCAAATCTATCGACGCCTTTTCTTGATCCCCTCGTTTTCCAAGTCCCCTCCCAGTTGGGCAAAGAAGTCATCGGTAGCACGATGTTGTACGCCGGCAAAGGCTCCTGCAGCGGTCCTCGAGCTCTCCGCTTCGCCTTCGCCAACTCCTCCGTTGGACCTCGTATTTAAGTAATTGATAATATTTAGCACATCCAACGGGCTAATCGTTCGGTCGTTGTCTGGATCCGCCTTCATCTGACCG
>JAYTVM010000458.1:0-1181 GCA_043743995.1 Pirellula sp.
CGTTTTTGGAATGATCCTCTGTCATGCGTCGATCCTCTTTGTTTAACGACCTGTGAATTGGCCCTTGTGGCCTAGTTGTTTGTTGATTTCTTTTGGGAATTGATGAGTGGAATCCTTAGTTCTTCCGGTGGATTTTGCCCTCGTTGGTGACTTGCCAATGCTTGCATTCTATCCAGCTCTTTTTCGTCTGCACAGATAATCCACGCGCGTCCATGGGGGCGTTGTAACGCAGTCGCCCAACCTTTCGTCACCCAATCCTTAAGCTTCGTTTCAGGAATACCAAGTCGGCTTGCAAGCTCACTGGCCAACCATTGATCTGGTTGTAGCTCCGGTGCAGTTAGTTGTTTATGTGCTGTGGGATGTTCGTTCAGCACCTTCGATACCATGTCGGCAGATATTCGCTTACGATGGCGTGGACAGCGATATCCTTCTTGATGCAGAATGCACGCGATTTTCGTTGCGGATTCTCCATCAAGGGCGAGTTCGAGCGCACGGCGGACTAATGCCTCATAGCATTCTAGTTGTGCAAATGTTTGAACAGTTCGATTTATTTGATGGACACTCTCATAGCCACCAGACCAATACAACGTCACAACAACTTGTTCACTGTTGTTTTGTACATCGACATCCACCTGTCTGAGCAACAGCCGGACGATTTCTTTACGTTCGATGAGCGTCGCTTTTGATCGCCATAGTTCTGAAACGTCGCGGCATGTTTCGCTAAGCGATAATCGCTCAGCATCGGAGAGTTGAACCGGTGAAGTCATGCGGAATTGGTCCAACTCGTGAGTAGCAGAATTCAGTTCTACCATGGATTTTTCCCAATTGGTTTCCAGTTGCGCTGCCACAAGACGATTGGCAGGATCGACGTGACGATATCGCCTCTCAGAGTCTTCTACCGCAAATCTCGCTTGTGCGACTCGATTCGAATAAAGACGATCTAGCTGAGAGCGTCGAGTCGTTTCATCTTCAATCACACGAAGACTCAATTCGATCCCAGCAGGTGAAATGGCTTCCAAGATTTTTGTTTCTACCAATTCATCTAGTGTCGTGCAACGGATCGAACTATAGCACGGGGTTAAGCCTGCCATCGTACGATGTCGGCCACAACGATAAATTGGTAGTGACTTGGCAGGATAGCTTGGCGACAGACGACGCTGACAGTGTGAGCATCGCACGAT
>JAYTVM010000459.1:0-3756 GCA_043743995.1 Pirellula sp.
CTTGCGAATGATTCGAGAACGAACGACAACGCAAGAAACCTACAACGCAATCCACCGCCAGACAGGATCAAAATGCTCAGGGCCGATGTACGCTTACACATACTCGCCAGTATGGCCAACGTAATCCATTATGAATAAGAGCTTACCTGTCTTGGCATCCGTGTCAGTCCAAGAGCGTGCGTCCTTGTAGGCGATCGTTGAACCATACGTAATGCTAATCCACTCGCGTCTCGATGCTTCAAGATCGGACCCCTTAGCCTGTTCGTTCTTAGGATTGAGGTTCTGATCGTTGACTTTAGTTGGTTCGTTTAGCTCGCGCATGGATTGCTGAAATGCTTTCCCCATTTGTTCCAATTTAGATCGTATCGAATACTTAACGTGTTCCACTCCGGCAAGATAGCCGACACCGAGCGAAACCGCTGATGAGATCGCTCCAACAATAAGTAACTGATATCGATTTCCTTTTCGATGCGATCCAAGACTCGTTTTATTTGAGCTGGCGTCAGCAGTATATTTTTGGGCAGGACGATTCGGAATGAAGTCGGGAAACTCGACAGTAGGTTTGACTCTGACGGGAGGAAGAGCAGGTATGAGGAGATCTAGTGGAATATTAGAAATCGAGGGAGAAGAAGCTGAGTTTGTCGCGTTGTTATCAGCGATTTTATTCAGTACTAAATCCGGCGAGTTGTGCGGAACAGCACGATCGAACAACCCTTTCATGTTGCCGCTTTTGGACCAGTTTCCCTTTTCGCCGTTCCGTATTAGGGTCTCTGGAGTGATCTTCCCCTTGGTCGCAAGTTCTTTGAGTGCGGCATCATCAAACGGTCCAAGTATCTTCTTCGCGTACTGGACATACCAAACGTTCATCGGATTGATCCTTACTGGCTGCGGGGATTGGCCTTGGTGTTGATGATTGCGTGGTTCGTAGCTACAAGCCTGGATCATCGATTTCCCGTGCCAATCCCTCCTGGTAGCTTCCCGTTTTGACAAAAGGTACATCGAACCTTACCTTTGCCGTCGCAATTGTCACAAGTTGCTTTGGTTGGTACATCGATGTAATTGTATTGGCCATTGATTCGGTTGTAGGCGGCTGGGACCTTCGTTGTGCCAGTTTGAATTTGCCCGACACCGCGGCAAGCTCGACATGGAACCAATGACTTACCCCGGCAAGCGATACACCATTCGTCTCGCAGAACGCCGAATTGCTTATCTTGTGGGCTTTGGTTTTTATGCCAGGTTAAAATAGGAACAACTGACTTTCGCAAGTTTTCTCGTTGTACTTTTGGGCTATCGGCTGGAGCTAAGTTTAAGTTAATGGTGGGCGCATTCGAACTTATCCAATCGCGAATTCCGTTCAACGAATAACAGTCGCCTCGCGATCCTTTTTCTGTCGATCGCTGCCAACTAATGCCAACAACGCGCCAAGATGAGTCAATACACGGGCCGCCTCGATTCCCCGCGTCAACGCTGGCCGTCGTTCGAAAGACAGGATCCTGTGCGTTTAATAATTGGATCGAACCATTCACGCTCTTCATTCCGACTTTCAAAATTTCGGGACCTCGTTCGAATCCAAGGATGCTTAGGTCTCCGCTGACACTGTCGCGAGACTCATGAAAGGTAACAGGCTTTAAGGCCAAGTTGTCAACTCGCAAAAGAGCGAGATCGCTTTTTCCATTGCCCATATCGCAACTTTTGACGGGCACTAGCGTCCAGCCACCATCTGCTTTTGGAACGGCAGCAGTTATCATGTCAGCTTGGTAGTATGGGTGCGAGACCGCCTTCGCAACAGTGAGGATGTGGTCAGGTGCACAAACGAATCCAACACCAGTGGTGATGAGTTCATGATCAGCGCTCGGCGGCTCCAGCCCAATTAAAGATAGCTCGGTTCCTAAGCTATCCGTTGGCTGCAAATCCAGACTATAGAACCACCCCGTTTGCAGTTCCGATTTCGAGGACTGCACGGACGCTTTTGCAAGTGCTGCAACAAGTTTACTTCTTGTTGCTGTCGAAATTTTTAAGCCTAACCCTTCACGCGAAAGTTCTGCTAACTGGTTCCCGTTGTGACGCAATACGCTTGGGACCTCATTCGCCAATTCAAAAGCATTCAAAATTTCTTCGCATGCGGATTCAGCGTCCTGCTTTTTTAGAAAACAGATAGCAAGATTGATATGAACGGAGATTAGCGTTCGTCGATGTCTGCTTGGGTCCGTTTTCTGTTGGTCTCGAATTCGTCGACTTGCCTCTCTAAAATGAATTGTAGCTCGATCCGTATCGTTGAGCACAACGGCAATTGCCACCCCAGCCCAGAGTGATGCGTAGGGCGAATTTGGATAATCCTTCGCGAGTTTCGCCATAATTGCGATCGTCGACTGTGGCGCAGTTTTCATCGTGTCGATGTGATTTGCTACAGCTTCCATTTGGAGACTATCTGCCTGAATTATTTCTTGTAACCTTAAGTAGCGTCGATCCAACCCGCTTAGTTTTTCCGGTGTTAGCGAATACTCCTTACCATTCAAATCGATCAATTGTACTTTGCCCGCGGTCTGGCTTACCAACTGTGCCACAATAGACGGTCCAGCACTCGATTGCCACTCTCTCGGATGCTGGGAGTGGGCAATTGGATTGTACGACAAAAACAATACGAACAGAACCAGAGCGAAATCGCAAAACTTGGACATAATGCACTAGGGCAACATTTGGTTTCTATCAGTAGGCGGCGTGACTATCGTCAAATGATGGATAGCGAAAGTGAGACAGCAGGAGACGATGGCGCACCCCCGGGGAACGAAAAGACTTGCGAATGACCCTGAAAGGGCCCTGAAAGGGTCAAAGATTCTGCGATCCCTTCAGGATCGGTACGCACCATACGAAACTTCGTCCGGTGGTGTCGCTTCGCTCAACCACCGGCTACTGTCTGATATCCCTTCGGGATGAAAAGTTGCGCGACTATGAGCCCCGGCGGGTCTCACGCGACGATTCTACGAACAATTCAAACACACTTTACGCTCAAAGGATCGTCCGAAAAAGTCGGTACCAACTCTCAACGTGTTAAATGATCCGCGCCGCTACGTCCCCTTGCTACTTCTCAACTGCCGGTCATCAAAAGGCGAGCGACGAAGTGGTTTTTACCGGGAGGGTGAGGCGGTGAGGCTTCTACCGAACCCCTGACAAGCTCGGCAGGAGCCTCGCTCGCCCATTCGAATCACAGGCAGGTAGATGTCCGTCCGCCGCTCGCTTAAGTAGCCAAATATTGGTCTTCCGTACTGGATTTGGCAGCTTATAGAGTTTATAGTTAGCCAAATCAATCCGCTCAGAACCACATTTGGCTAAATATAATGGCTGCATCCAAGATCATCGGTCGAGAAACGGAACAACGGCGGCTTCTGGAAGCGTTCCGATCAAGGGAACCCGAACTGGTCGCATTGTACGGCCGGCGCCGCGTCGGCAAGACATTTCTTGTACGAGAACTTTTCCGCGATTCGATTGCTTTCGAGCTAACCGGCCTCCACCAAGAATCGATGAAACGGCAATTAGAAAGCTTTGCAAACTCGTTGCGAAGTCATTTCCCCAGAGCCCGCTTTTCGATTCCGTCCTCTTGGTTGGAAGCGTTTGAAAGTCTACGCATTCTGATTTCAGAAGAACGTTCAAAACGGATGCGAAAGCGGGTCCTGTTCTTCGATGAGTTTCCATGGCTTGAGACTCGACGCTCAGGCTTTCTTGCAGCGTTCGAACATTTCTGGAATACCTTCGCCAGCC
>JAYTVM010000460.1:0-13130 GCA_043743995.1 Pirellula sp.
CCAATCTCTTCAAAGGAACAACATCCACTTCGACTATTTGTATAAAAGTCGAAAGTTAATGCAACATCTTTTCGACAATTTTTCCACATAAATGAAACCGATTTTCCACAACTGCGTGCCGACGATGCGCGATCTTGCAAGGTTCGTATCGATCGATCAACGCGATTTTTTTCGATCGTCAATGCGTCCTAAATGCATGTCGATTGGCGACGTATTTGTGCTCGAAAATCTATCGTTGGAGGGACGCATTGCATCGCACTTCATCGTCCATCATGCGCGCAAATATCTACGCGAATCAGTATCGAGCAATCGGTGATGAATGCAAAAAAACCAACAATTTTATTGCCGTCACGCATTGATGCGGGTTGCAAGGCCTTTCATGATGTCCGTCGTTTCAATCCACTTGCGACATCGACAACTCGTCTTTAATCAACCCACATTGGAGGATCGCTGAACGCTATGTCCTCACGAAAAAAACCGGATTCATCGGCGCAAAAAAACGATCGCAAAGAGGACTGCGCAATCGATGTTGATACGACGAAAAAAGGTCTGCGCAAGGGCAAAAAAATAGTTGGAATTTTTTTTGCGTAATCACCAATTTCGACGTCCATCACCGGCTTGGATGGCCTGAATGTTGTTCATCACCATCGATGCAAGGAACAAAGCGTTGAAAGTCATGCCCCGTGTGATGCACCAGTATGCGACCAAGCTGCCGACGACCGCGCTTAGCGAATGCGCCTCCATCAACCCGCTGTTGCGCCGAAAAATCCCGAATAGATGTTGAGCGATCTGACCACCATCGAGCGGAAAGATCGGTAGAAGATTGATGAGCGCCCACCAGATACTTGAGGTCACCAAGAATCGAATCATCGCGTAGACAAGTGGGTTTCGGGGTTGGCTTACTTTAAAATGCAGATAATCCGCCAACCAGTTGAATTCGGACACGTAGACGCCGCACATGATGGCCACAACACCCACAAACACTGCTAACAGCAATTGGAACGCGGGACCAGCAGCTGAAATAATGATCTGATCTAGGTGGCTTAGCTGTGTTCTCCGCCCATTACGTCCCCAGAGCATTCCAGCGCCTGGGATTGCCAGACCGCCCATATGGTAAAGCACAATGTCACAGCGGATGCCAAAATAACGAAACGCTAACGCATGACCCAGCTCGTGTACTAGTACGGAAACGAAGGTGACGGCAACCCAAATCGCAAGCACGACGCCCAAATTTACTTGGATGTCTTGCAGTCCATACATACGCTGGAGCGACATTGCCCAGCTATACCCAAGGGCGGCGCTGACCGCCCAAAAAAGCCAAGATACGCGAACCGGAAATCCAAAAATCTGGAAACGCCAGTCGTATTGGCTGGTTTGAGGTTCGCCAAGTATCATTTCGCCAATTCCTATCTATTCGGTCCAACGGGATACTTGAGTGGCACGCACTTTTTCCATCAAGGCTGGAATAATTTCGCTGGGGACAAACCGATCTAGCGAACGGCCATGGCCAAGACTGGCGATTTGTTTGATTAATGTGCTCGAAACATGTGCGTAAACCTCATCCGCCATCAAGAAAACCGTTTCGATTTCGGTATCCAATTGGCGATTGGCCATCATCATGGTGAACTCCGCTGCAATGTCGGTGAGCGGCCTAACACCACGCACCATCACTCGGGCGTTCTGGTTTCGCACAAAGTCGACTGCCAAACCATCGAATCTCTCGACCGTAACGTGGGGTAAATGACGCGTTACACGCTGTAATAATTCAATGCGTTCGTCGGTTGAAAACAGTGACTGCTTCGCCGAGTTGACCCCTACGCCCACCACGAGCGACGAATAGAGCCTGGCGCTTCGTTCGATAATGTCCAAATGACCAAGGGTCACTGGATCAAACGAGCCAGTGTACACGGCTTTATTGGGGCTTAGTTCTGCTGGCATGGTTCGCATCACCTTAGGAAAATTGGGACAACGTTTTTTGTTTGCTAAAGCTCAAAAAAGAAAAGAGGTAGAAAAAGAACATGACCAGACCAAACAAAACGGCAATACCGAGTCCCACAAACATCCCAATCTCAATGAACATTCCCATATCGGGTGCGTTGGCCGGCTGCGCTGGCATCTGTTTTATCGTTTGTTCTTTGATCGGACCAATCGATAGATACCCTACGACGCAGCCGTAGACTGTTTCCGCTACTTTGAAAATCAACATGAACCCAGAAACGATACGTATCAGGTTTGCACCAAGCCGTTTTTGTTGGAGTGCCATAACCCCACCCGCAATTTCGAAAACCGAGACCGCGAAATTGACCAGTCCAATCAAGATCGTTACCACCATGGCCCCGGGGAAAATATTCATCGGGTTAAATTGGTTTTCGTCGGCGGACAAGACCATGGCTATTCCGACTATCGACTGTAGGGTCTGAAGCAGACCGAGGGCGCCCAGCACGATAAAGAAAATACATACGACCTTCACGAATCCTTTGAGCGGCATTCTGCCTCCAGGCCTCGATTGGTCCGGAGTCGTTACGGGTGCGTAGGGGTTGTACGTTGAGTCTGTGCTCATGACCGGGAAGTCCTGTTTTTTGTGTTGTATTGATGGACAGCAGTTATCAAACGCTGAATGTCCTCTCGGTCATTGTAAGCATGAGTTGCCACTCGCAAGCGGCCGTGCCTCACGCTTACCACGATTTCTTCTTGGATCAAATGACGGCGAAGTTCATTCGGGTCCACACCTGCTAACTCAAAAGTCACGATTCCACTCAGTTCGTTCTCCGATTGGACTGAGCTCCTTGCGCGAAAAACGTTTGCTCCTATGGACTTGAGCCCCTCTTCGATGTTGGCGGCATTTTCTAACACCGCATAGGCAATGGGGTTGTCGGCTAAATGGCAACCGTGATCCAATAGCATCTGAAGACTCTCTGCTAGCCCAAGCTGTCCGATATGGTTAGCCGAGCCCCCTTCGTAGCGCGAAGCATCGTTCTTGAGAACCATGTTGGACGTTTGGAACTGGCCAGCCATCTGCAAAGATCCCCATCCCTGCATCAATGGCTCCAGCCGCTCCAGATTTTTTTGGCGAATGAACAGCAAACCAGCTCCCTCCGGTCCCAGCATCCACTTGTGGCCATCGGCGGCCAAGTAGTCGATCGGAATTTCCCGCGTGTTGAGTGAAAAGACCCCCAATCCCTGTATGGCATCGACGAAAAGTTGTGCTCCTGCGTAATGCACTCTTTCGCAAAGCTTGGCCAAATCGATCCGAAAGCCACTGAAGTACCCGACCCAACTAACCGCAACTAAGCGAGTTGTTCCGTCGATCGCGTCGCAGATGGCGTTCAAGGAAACAACCCCAGACTCATCGACAGGAACTCTTCGCACCTCGACCCCTCTGCGTTCAAGAGCCAGCCAAGGTAGAAGATTGCTCGAAAACTCGTTGCTCAGCACAACCACGCTTTCGGCACGTGGCGAGCCATCCCATCGGTAGCCTTGTGCAATCATGTTGATTCCGAAGGTAGTGTTGGGAATAAGGGCGATTTCGCCCGACTGACAATCAAGCAATTCTGCGGCTGAAATCCTCAATCTCGCCGCGCCTGCGGACCACTCTGGCCAGCAGACATCGCCCTGAAAAAGCGATTGGTCGGTCCATTTCTGAATGGCTTGAGCGGTAGGTCGCGGAATAGGGCCTACAGCGGCGTGATCGAAATAGGCATACCTTTTCGAGACGGGCATCAGCTCGCGAAGAGTTTGCCTCGCCTGGGATTTTGGCGCGTTTTTGTCAACAAATCCTGTCATGCTGGCCTCAGCGGGTGGCTTTTCGGATAAAAACACTTCGTCGGGAACTTGCCCCATGACAGTCGAAAAAGTTCAACTATACTAGCCCTCGGCATGCTGAGTTGTTTTGGCAACCGTTTTCGGATAATAATCCGAGCCTTTCCGAGAGCTGGAACCCATCCGGCGTCAACATGCGTTATTTTTACAGCACGATTTCCCATTACAGCAGCCACCCAGACACTGGGAGCATCCCTGAAGAGCACCGAGGAACTTGATGCCCAGATTGTTGTGTTTAGGCGGTCTTGTAGTCGCTGGCTTAGTATTGCTACTTTTTCTACTCGACTTCATCATGAGTTTGGCGGGGATGGGTGCGCTATTTCGGTTTCCAAGCCTCTTAATGGATATCACGTTCATGCTATGCTCTGCCATACTCGGCTATCTATCGTGGATGTCGCTGAAAGAACTCCGATAACGCGGCGGGTCTTTTCTCGTCACGCAACTCGTTAAGAAGCCACCCCATTTCGGCTTCTACGCAAGAATACTATGCGATTCGACCCAGAAGCTTGGTCCTTAGTTCGACCGTCACTCGGAACCATGGCCACCATTTTGGTCCGGCCAGCGAAGTCCGAGCCTACATGCTTAGTTGTGTTGTGCCACGGCTATGGCGCTCCTGGCTCCGATCTCGTTGGGCTATTCGAGGAAATCCTCGACTTCCTCCCGGACCACACGCCTAAACCTGCCTTCCTCTTTCCTGAAGCCCCAATCGACCTTGAGGACGAAGGTATGTACGGCGCACGAGCTTGGTGGCGACTCAACATGGCGCAACTCATGCAGATGTCAGCCACCAACTCCTTCGACAAGATGCGCGATGCGGTCCCGGACGGAATCGATGATGCCCGCACGAAACTTTGTGAATGCATCGAGCAATGCCGAACGCAACAGGAATGGCCCAACCTTCCGATCGTGTTGGGCGGATTCTCCCAAGGAGCCATGTTGGCTGTCGATACCGCGATGCGAGGCACTGTCGAACCGGTCGTCGGATTAGTTGTGTTTTCAGGAGCGCTCATTTGCGAATCGCTATGGCGCAAAGCCTTCCTAACCAAACCCCTGACCGTACCGTTGGTCCAAAGCCACGGCCGGGAAGATCCGATCCTTCCGATTTCAACCGGTCGTTGGTTACAAAAACTGCTGCGAGACGCGGGATGCATCGGCCAACTCGCTGAGTTTAACGGTCAACATTCGATCCCGACCGAGGCCCTGGAAAGCACCGCCAAGCTCCTAGCATCTCTGCCGACAAGCTGACGAATTCACAGCCTAGGCGCCAAAGGCGACAATAGTAAAAACATGCGTCGGAGTGCCAAAAGACTCCGTCAAAACAAAGAGCTCTTCGTTACCCAGTGGGCAAATCCACGAATGGCAAAACAAAAGGCCACGATGATGGCCACGTGAACGAAGTTGACCTGCCGCGCTTGGACCGACAACTCCCGCAACTGCTTAAGTTCCTTTTTGCCACGAATAAATCCATACGCCAAGCACACCACCAAGACAATGAGCGCGATCAGTGACTTGATCGGACCTGGCCATTTAAAACCGAAACCGATCCCTGCAACCAGCAAGAATCCAGCCAGCAGTGATGTGATGACCGCGACCATTCCCGAGAAAACGAAGTTGACCGGTAATTCGTTGTTGGTTGTTTCGAGCTGCAATGGGCTCTGCGACTCGTAGGGGTTAACTTCTTTCATGGCACTGCTCGCGACTGAAATCAACTTTTCAAACTCTTTACCTGCAGAGCGATTTGCTCCGCTGTGATCTTGAAATGCTTGTAAAGCTGATCGAATGGCGCCGAAGCACCAAACGTGCTCATGCCGACAAACTGTCCGTCCGCACCAATGTATTTGTCCCAGCCTTGCCGTATTCCTGCCTCGCAAGCCACACGCCGCGTCACGTTCTTTGGCAATACGCTCGCACGATACTCGGGCGATTGATCGTCGAACAGTTCAAAGCATGGCAAGCTTACGACACGGGTCATGATCCCTTCGGCAGCCAAGAGCTCTTGAGCCTTCATGCAGATTGGAATTTCGGTACCAGTTCCCATGATGATGGCTTGAGGTTGACCAGCACAGTCGCTCAGCACGTAGCCGCCCTTTTCTGCGCCTGCTGCGTCACCCAATTTGGCGCGGTCCATGGTCGGAACGTTCTGTCGCGAAAGAACCATCGCCGACGGATGATTCTTAAGCAACATGGCGGCTCGGTAGCAGTGCAGGACTTCGTTCGCATCGCCAGGTCGGAATACATACAAACCCGGAATAGCCCGGCAGGCAGCTAAATGTTCCACAGGTTGGTGCGTTGGGCCGTCTTCGCCCAAGCCAATCGAGTCGTGCGTCAAAACATAAAGAACCGGCTGATGCATGATGCTGGCCAATCGCATCGATGGTCGCATGTAGTCGGTGAAGACAAAGAATGTCGCGCCATAAGCTCGCAGTCCAGACAAACTCATGCCGTTGAGCGCCGAAGCCATTCCATGCTCTCGGATGCCGAAGTGCATGTTGCGATTGCCGTAACTAATCGATTCAAAGTCTCCTTGACCATCGAGCAACGTCATGGTCGACGGTGCCAGGTCCGCGGAACCGCCGATCAAGCTTGGCAGATGCGGTGCCAACATGTTGAGCACTTTGCCGCTGCTAACGCGTGTTGCCAAGCCTTTTGCATCGGCGGCGAACGGTTTGAGGCCGCTGTCCCAGCCAGCAGGTAGTTGACGATGGATAATGCACGCTACTTCGGCCCCTTCCTTCGGGAATTTGGTTTGGTAGTCCGCAAAGAGCTTCGTCCAATCCGCTTGAGCTTTCTTGCCCCGTTCGCCCATCGTGTCGGCGAAGTACTTTCGCACCGCATCGGGCACGTAGAACTTTTCGTTCTCTGGCCAACCGTAGGCCTTTTTCGTCAGCTTGATCTCTTCGTCGCCCAAGGGTGCACCGTGTGCATTGTGGCTATTGGCTTTGTTCGGAGAACCGAAACCGATAATCGATCGGACAATGATCAGAGTAGGCTTGTCGGTCGTCGCCTTAAAGGCATCAAAGGCTTTTTGAAGAGCGACTAAGTCGTTGGCATCTTCAACCAGCATCGTATTCCAACCGAGACCTTGAAATTTCTGGCTGGCGTTTTCCGTGAATGCAAGATCGGTGTGTCCCTCGATCGTAATCCCGTTGTCATCGTAGATCCAACAAAGATTGGAGAGCTTCAAATGGCCGGCCATCGAGGCAGCTTCGGACGAGATCCCCTCCATCAAATCGCCGTCGCTACACAGCGCATACACGTTGTAATCAAACAGATCGAAGCCGGGTTTGTTGTACTTGGCGCCCAAATGCTTGCTGGCAATCGCCATTCCCACCGAATTGCCAATACCTTGCCCTAGCGGGCCAGTCGTTGTCTCAATACCGGCTGCGTAACCCAGTTCAGGGTGGCCAGCACAAGGACTATTCAACTGGCGAAAGTTTTTGATGTTATCGATGGTGATCGATTCGTCGCTGGTTACTTTGCCGTGCGCATCGACAGCACGAATGCCTGCCAAATGAATCATCGAATAGAGCAACATCGAGGCATGACCACACGACAACACAAAACGGTCACGATTTGCCCATTCTGGATTCATCGGATCGTAACGAAGCGTCTCGGTCCACAATTGAAACGTTACAGGAGCCAGGGCCATTGGGGTCCCCGGATGGCCGCTGTTTGCGGCCTGCACTCCATCCATGCTCAAGGTTCGGATGGTGTTGACCGCCATTTGGCGAAGCGTGTGAGTGGGTGCGTTCATCGGTTCGACTCTGATAATTGTGTGAAAATCGGTTTAAACTAGGCGATTCGCAATTGTTTTGCAGGCCGCGAAGATATCGATTTTCTTGGTTTTTCGCAATCCAGGCTGATATTCGGTGCTTATCTGCATGCCCCTGACTTTACGCACAATGGCACTCCCTTTTTAAATTTTGAGCCTCAATGCCCTAGCATGAGGGCCGGATTTGCAAGTGATTACTGGCCTTCCAGCCCGCACGCTAGCTAGCTAGCGCGTTGCGGCTCTCGGTTAAACGCAATACCGCTCCATTATTTGTTTAACAGTTAGCCAAAGGCGTACTCGATCCCATCAACGTACGCCTACGGCTAACGGTTAAACGAAATTTTAGCGAAATTGGGCTTCCTTGAACGGTATTGCGGTTAAACGCGTCACATTCCCTGTTGCTACAAAAACAGACTATAAATAAAGCGGATGAAAACAAGCAGATGAATCTAGGCGTTCCAAAATCCTAAACCAAACAAGATACCCTATGACAAACCCATCTCAACAAAGGTCGTTTCGGTTTGTTTCCCTAAGTTTTTTGCTTGTGCTGACTACTCCCGTCTGGGCTCAGTCCAAACAGGCCACAGAAACCCCACTCTTGCAAGTTGGCTTTGGACAAGTCGAGATCACGCCAGTTCGGCCAACGCCCATGGCGGGCTACTACGGGAAACGCTTATCCACCGAAACCCACGATCCGCTCTGGGCCAAAGCCACGGTCATAGACGATGGCCAAAACTCCATCGCCATCATCTCGCTCGACTTGGTTGCCACGACCAAGTGGCTAGTGGACGAAACTCGCGCACTTATAACAGCCCAGTCGAAGCTACCGACTGACCGCATCATGATTAGTGCAACGCACTCCCACACAGGTCCGGTATTGTTCGACCCCAACTCGTCCCGCTACAATCGATTCGGTAACGAAGCACCCGAAACGAAACAGTTCATGCTCGAGTTGCCAAGCAAGATTGCGGAAAGCGTGTCCAAAGCCGTTGCTGCAAAACAGCCGATGACCGTTCGGTATGCTATTGGGGAAGAACAGCAACTCGCCTTCAACCGACGATTCTTTATGACCGACGGAACCGTTGGCTGGAACCCAGGCAAACTCAACCCTCGGATTGTCCGCGAAGCGGGCCCGACCGACGACAAACTGCCTATGATTGCCTTCTACAACAAAGAAGGCGAACTCAGCGGACTGCTCAGCAATTTCTCCATCCACCTAGACACGGTCGGCGGAACTCAATGGAGCGCCGATATGCCGTTCGCTTTAGAACAGTCGCTCAAAAAAGTCTTCGGCGAAAATTGCCATTTGCAATATGCGACTGGCTGCTGCGGTGATGTCAACCATATCGACGTCAGGCATGCCTTTAGTCAGAAAGGGCACACGGAAGCTGCACGTATTGGCACGCGCCTGGCCGGAGCAGTGCTTCGCAGTTGGAACAGCCTAACCTCGACCTCTGCCAATCGTTTGCACGCGACCAAGGTAATCGTGAAACTTCCGTTGGCCCAACATTCAGCGGATCGTGTCGCATGGGCCAATTCGATTTCTGAGCGTGCGAATAACGAAAAACAACCCCCGTTCATGGAAATGGTCGAAGCCTTTCGCATTCTCGATGTTGAGGCGCGGAACGGCGAAAGTATCGACGCCGAAGTGCAGGTCATTTCGTTAGGCACGGAATTGGCTTGGGTCGCGATGCCTGGCGAAATCTTTGTCCAGCTAGGACTCGCAATCAAAGATGGTTCTCCGTTCGCATCCACCACGATTAACGAACTAGCCAACGGCTCGATCGGTTACGTGCCAACGCGGCAGGCTTACGCTCAAGGCAACTACGAAGTCGTCTCTGCCCGCTGTGCCGAGGGAAGCGGCGAAGTACTTGTCGATGCCGCTCTCAAGCAACTGCGTACCCATTTTGAAGTTCAAAACAAGAAATAGTAGATTCCAATGCCGGTAACCATGAACTCAAAATCGATTCTTCCAACGATGCGTCTTGAAGACATGGATCCGACTGTCGCCTGGCAAGCCTGGGAGCCATCGAGCGAGGAACCATGGGATAACCGCCGTGCATCGCTCTTGCATCGCCGGGCAGGATTTTCCGCGACGCAAGAAGAGCTTCTCGCCACCTTGTCCATACGACCCGATGAGGCAGTCGCTAAGTTGGTCCGCGATGACACCAGCGACTCCACCGTGTTGATCGCGTTTGAAAAGGACTCGGCCGAGCTAGCCAAAAGTGTTCTCGCCACCTCCGATGCAAAGCAATTGGCCTCCTGGTGGCTTCATCGCATGCTGAATTCCCCAAAACCGCTAATAGAAAAGATGACTCTCTTTTGGCATGGGCATTTTGCAACCGGGGCTGAAAAAGTTCAAGACGCTGAACTCATGCATACGCAGAATACCCTTCTGCGTGCGAACGCACTGGGCAATTTCCGAAACTTGGCTCAGGGTATTGCCAAGGATCCTTCCATGCTTATTTACTTGGACAGCGTTTCCAATCGGAAAGCACGTGCGAACGAGAACTTTGCACGCGAATTGATGGAGTTGTTTTGCTTGGGCGAAGGGAACTACTCGGAAACCGACGTCCAGCAGTTGGCGAAGTGCTTTACCGGCTGGGAGATTCGCAGAAAGCAGTTTCGATTTAACCCATACCAACACGATGATTCCATGAAAACGCTGCTTGGGAAATCCAGCATCGAGTCTGGAGAATCGGCAATCGATTGTGTTCTTGCAAGTCCGCACATGCCACGCTTTATCGTCCGCAAGCTGTTTCGATTCTTTGTCTCCGAAGATGCCAATCCGTCCGACGCATTCCTTTTGCCACTCGCCGAACGATTCACCCAATCGAACTATTCGATAGCGAGCGTTGTTGAGATGATTTTGGGGAGTCGATTGCTGCTCAGCGGCTGGAGTTCTGGTCGCAAAGTCCGTTCGCCGATCGAACTGGCCATCGGATGGATGCGAACGATGAAGTGCACGACAAATGTCGGATTTCTGTCGGAACGCTTGCGAACGATCGGACAAGCGGTTCTGTTTCCGCCCAACGTCAAAGGCTGGGAAGGCGGTCGGGCGTGGATCAATTCGTCGACGCTGGTCGGTCGCGCGAACCTGATCTACGAACTGATCAATCACGAGAACACTCGTTTCGACGGTGGTCCACTACTCGCGTTTGCGGAACGCAAAAACGCGAAAGATCCGAACCAATTGGCCGCTTGGTTTGCCCAACTCTTCTTTGTGGAGGACATGAACGACACCGAACGCGAACGCCTTGCGAGGTCGCTCGATGCCTCCAAAGCCGATCGCTGGGCAAACCAAACGATGATTTACTTGGCGAGCTTACCTAGAATTCACTTATCGTAGGGCCGACACCGTAGGTCCGTCGCTCCGTCGACGGACGGTCCCTAACCGTTGCCCCGAATTCAACCCGCTTCTTCCAATACCAATCATGAACCACCACCTCAATCGCCGGACATTCACTACCGCAAGTCTCCAAGCTGCGTCTGCGTTAGCCATCGGGGCCGCAACACCTGGCGGTTGGATGCAATCGCTGGCGGCCTCACTCACTGGACAGCCAAGCAGTCAAGATCGAGTGCTGGTGGTTATTCAGCTTTCGGGCGGCAACGACGGACTCAATACGATCATCCCCTACACGAACGAACTCTACTACAAAGCTCGACCGAAGCTAGCCATTCCAAAAGAGGACGTCATCAAATTCAACTCGGAGGCAGGATTGCATCCATCCATGCGAGGTATTGCCAGCTTGATCGAAGACAAGAATTTTTGTGTCCTACAGGGTATTGGCTATCCGAATCCCAACCGCTCCCACTTCGAGTCGATGGATATTTGGCATTCGTGTCAACGCAAAGAATCGCGAAGCACAGACGGTTGGTTGGGCCGAACCTTTTTTCAATTGAACCAGCAAACGAGTGCTGACTCCACCGACTCGCCAGGTTTGCATCTCGGAAGCGAACAACTCCCGATGGCCCTCGTGGCTCGCGGAGTCCAAACTCCATCGCTTGCGTCCATCGAGCAGCTTCGATGGAAGGGTAAGACAGATTCGAGCATGGAATCTTCCGATGCCCAGAGCGCCACCAGTCGAAAAGTGCCTCTAGAGTCGGACGGAAACTTGCTCGACTTTGTGTCGGCAAGTACATCCGCTGCGATGCAAGCCAGCGAACGATTGGAAAAAGCGCTTGCGTCTCCAGACAGTTCCGGTGACTTTCCAAATTCACAACTAGGCGAAAAGCTCAAGGTGATTTCACGATTGCTCTTGGCCGGTTTGAAAACGCGAGTTTATTACGTGACGCTAGATGGATTCGATACGCACGCCAATCAGCTCTTAGCACACGCTGGACTGATGCGTCAATGGTCCGAAGCGTTGCAGGCATTTCATAAGCGGCTGAATACCGCAGGCTTAAGTGACCGAGTACTAGTCATGACATTTAGCGAGTTCGGCCGTCGCGTTGCAGAAAACGCCAGCCAAGGAACAGATCACGGCGCCGCAGCCCCAGCCTTTCTATCCGGACCGAAGTTTGATAACACCGTCATCGGCGATCAACCTAGCCTGAGCCAACTGGATGATGGTGACTTGA
This sequence comes from Pirellula sp., assembly GCA_043743995.1. Taxonomy (GTDB): domain Bacteria; phylum Planctomycetota; class Planctomycetia; order Pirellulales; family Pirellulaceae; genus JBKCUI01. Next base: position 12,173 of record JAYTVM010000460.1, read on the forward strand.
AGTTCCAGACCGATTTCCGACAAGTTTATGCAACGCTTATCGAAGATTGGTTAGGGGCTTCGAACAAGGGTATACTGTCCGAGGAATACGCCAAGCTCCCGCAGTTGGGGTTTTCGTAGGTCCGTCGCTCCGCCGACGGACGGTCAGTGCACCATCCGACCCAAATGCGGTCCCCTACTCAAACCACTTAGTTCTTGTATTTGAATTCAAATTCATAATTTTAGAAAACTTGAATAGCCAGACACTTCCAACATCGAGGACTCAAGTCGCGGAGCGACTTGACTACGTTTAAACCAACGAGGACCCAAAAATGCGTTTTGCAAATCACCCACGATTACATTATTTCTGCGTTGTTTTCGGATTGGGATTGTTGTCCCTTGGCTGCAACAACTCACAAGACATGGAAAAGCCAACTCGTCCAGGACGGCCCGCTGATGTCGAGCCAGAGCCAAAAGAAAAACTCAGCTTCTACACGGTCGATCACTACGGCGAAGATCGAAGTGTCGAAGAAGATTTGAAAATGACGATTGCCAGAGCGTCGCTGGAGAAGAAGCGTATTCTGTTACAAGTCGGGGGAGATTGGTGCGGTTGGTGCAAGCTCTTGACCGCGTTCGTAGAAAAGAATGAGCCGGTTCGAGCATCGTTGGACCGAAACTATCTTCTGATGAAAGTGACCTACACACCGAAACAGCCAAACGAAGCGTTTCTTTCAGAGTATCCAAAGATAAAAGGCTATCCACATTTGTTTGTTCTCGATGCGGATGGCAAACTTCTTCACTCGCAAGACACCGAACCTCTGGAAGAGGGAAATGGATACAACCTCGACAGATTACTTGCGTTCTTAGATGAGTGGAAACCGAACTAGTGCTTTGTCAAGTTGATAACCGAGGGTAGCCACGGTCGCGGAGACCGTGGGGAGCGAGATCGTTTCTCGCAGTTCACCCACGCTTTGGCAAGC
>JAYTVM010000461.1:0-3725 GCA_043743995.1 Pirellula sp.
TCGAAATCAATGCCAATAATTCCGGCTTCCTGGATGGCAAAACCAAGTCGATTTTTGATTTCGACAGCCTTCATGTCGCTATCGAAGTCGGCGGTTAGCTTACCGGCAAAGTTCACCATCTCTTCCGCTTGAAACAAGCCCGTGGTGTTGGAAAGGACAGGGACGCTTTGCATACCAGCTCCCGCATCATCCGCGTACCAATAGTCGATTTGGCTGATCGTGCTTCGAGATCGTTTATTGCCTGAGGTGGAGGCGAACGGCAGGACTACGCCGGTGTCCTGTTCGTACACAGCTCGATAATTGGTTGACAAAGATGAGTACAAGGCTGTGTAGCTGGAAAACAAGCCGCGAGGATAACCCGAGTGCACTTCAAGAAATCCATAGCTTGTCTGACTTCTCGAAAAGCCGACGTCGAGCTGGACACTTCTGGCAACGACAAATGCACCGGCCAAGGCGATGACGGGAGCGGCTGCCCAGGCCAACTCCACACGTCCGAAAAGTCGGAAAAACAGCCAGTTGACTGGAACCAATACGATTAAGTAGCCCAACAAAAGCTTGATAATGGTGTTGATTTTCGGAACGGTGATCCCAGACGATTGCTGCAGGCACTGTCGAGCATTGACCAACACCGTTGACTCGGGATTCCAGGCCCCGAGGCTCGTCCGTTTTAGCTTTGAGATTTCGGCGGAGCTGTGTGTGTAGGGCTGTTCCACGACAACTTTGTTTTCGTTGTCTTTCTTTGGTGAAGGAGAAAGTTTACGCGTGGTCGATTCGTCCAAGTCCCTCGCCCACATTCGCAATCGCGTCGAAAAGAGCGGATTCATTTCGGATCCCTCAAACTCATCGGCGAACTTCGTATCGGCCTCGAGACCCGTCGACGGATCCCGGTGTGGCTTCGCAAGGATTGCATTGTGTACAAACGAACTGTACGACGGCCATCGAAGAAACGCTATGTCGCTCATCGGGAAAGTCGTCATTACGACTCGGCCTTGACCGACCAACCTCTCCGCGACAAGCCCTTCCAACGACATGATTTCGCCACTCGTGGCCACGTACTTTACCCATTGAGCCCCCGCTGCCAGCTCACCCGCCAATTTCGGGATCGGTTTGGCCGGCGCGATCAAAAGTCTCTCCCCAAGAATCTGTTTGATGGACCAGGTCTCGTTCAAGGAATTGATTTCGTCCTCTGTGACAATAGAATTCGTCGTTCGCAGGAGCGGTGTGTACTCTTTCATTATGCTTGACTCAATTCCACCGGTAGCCTCCGGTCCGTTCAAGATGATCGTACCTCCAAAATAAAGCCAGTCCTGAAGGGCTTGCTGTTGGTCCGAAGACATGATTGCAACCGAAGAATCGTTGATCACGAAATGCGAAATTGACGTCATCGCGTAAAGGCGATTGGGAAATTGGGTTGCGACCTCGTCTTCGTTGAGGTCGATGATGCGGTGTGGGGAGATTCGCTCATCCGACATGCGTTGTTTCGAAGGCCAAATGATGCAGTCAAGAGCCCGCCAAAACGTGTACCGTGATGGGTCGCGGCTGAGCGTAACTAAGTTGTACTGGTAGCCTGCGAATACGCGACAAAGAAAATTATCTTCAAGCACGGGCGCTCCAATCCCTCGTTGAGAATACAACACCCTCAAGGAAGAAGGACTCTTCGTGAGTTCATCGCCTGTTACCGGCACTTCGGGCTGAAAGAATTTGAGTTGAACGTTTTTCTCCTGCCCGACTGCCAGCGAAACGTTCCGAGTGAAATCGATGGACGCTTGTCCTGGGCCGAACGGGGCGTTCTGCTTTTCGCGATTTTGGACAGAAAGGGCAGCGGTCAACGACTCGTCCGAAAAGTTGGCTTTGAGTTTCTGATTGGCTTGATACCAATGACCCGGTTTCAATGTGCTGCCAGGGATCTCAACAGAAAAAGGCATCGCTTTCAATTCGTCCACCACGAGCCGCTGTTTCTTCTTCTTTGCCTCGATCTCTTCGGCGGTTTCCTTTGGTGGTTTTGACTGAGAGCAGCCCCTGCAGCCAACCAATTGAACCAATAGCAAACAAAGACATATCAACTTGACTGAACTGCGCACTCGATCACCTTTGCATTCGTACAGGGGCATGTCAAAACTCAGTCTTGTGAATTTCGTTATCGTTAGACACTCCAATAATATACCTTCTGAAGGCTCCCACGCTTGCTAGCGGAGTTTTTGGTAGGGAAATGGGGGTAGGGAAATTTCAGACTCGTATTTTCCTACCCCCATTTTCCTACCCGTCCCTCCGACACGACTATAGTTAGAATTCAAACTTCCCCGCGCCTAACAGGATAGTCGCGTTGTCAAAGCTGGTCCCGACAAACAGAGCTTTGTCCCTGACACGTTGCAATTGACTCAATCACCCAAGCAATTCTTCTGGAGTGGCCTAAAACTCTCTATCGTCGTCGTCGTCGTCTTCGTCCTCGTCTTCATCTCCCAACGATTCATTTTCGGGGAATCTTGGGCCTTGAAACGCGATGCCAGGACGATCGTGCAACGTCTCATCGGAACCATCGATATCGATGAGGGTCCCTTCGAGCGGGTAGCATTTGGCTTGCCATTTCAATGCGACCTCCTCCGCTTCCGCCGAATCGCGGGCTAACACCCCCCACTGCGCAATGTAGGTTTGCCATTCGGCTTGATCGGGCAGGCAACCCACCGATTCCCCCCAATCCGCGTTGAGCGGCTGTGAAATGTAGCATTGATACAAGAACAGATCGCAAGGCTTCTCATTGGCGCGCACCTGCTCGAAGTAGCTTTCCGTAGCAATTCCGGCCACGAGCATTTTTTCCTCCACTTGCAATTGCAAAGCGCGTTCATCGGGACACATCTTTGCAGCGGTAATCAGTCTTTCAAAGGCACCGGAAACACCACTTAAAGTCAAATCGTTGATCTTGGAAAGGGGCCGAGAGAGCGACAGCTTAATGAATTTGGCCGCTTGCTGAGATTGCCCAAGTTGTGCATGAGCGGCTGCTCGAACCGAATCCACATGCAGTCCACTCGATTGAAATAAGGCCACCTCGCGATCAATGGCCTCCAACGCCTCTTGCGGTCGTTTGAGCTCTAGCAACCCCGAACTCAGGTAGTAGTTTGTCCACGGGCCGGGTGCATGGCGTTCATGCAATTTCTGTAGGAAGCTGACTTGCAACTCATGCTGGGTCAATGCATGGGCTTTGAGCGCCGCTTCGAAAAGAAGTTCGCCTGAGTCCCCTCCCTCGCGAATGCAAAGGTCGAGGACGTACAATGCGTCCTGCAACCGATCGGTTTCCGAGTAGATTCTCGAAAGCGCCAGCGCTGCATCATCCCGCGTGCGATCCAATTTAAAGGCGCGTGCGTAACACCGTTCCGCTTCGCCGTTGTTCCCAATGTATTCGAACACTTCTGCGGCTCGGAAGTTGTTGTTGACTCCCGTCGCCTCCATTTGCAACGATTTTCGAACCAATTGCTCTAGGCGATCATTGCTGATGGAGGTTGGGGGTAAATCTCTCTCCCTAACCGACCCTTCTCCATCGAAGCTATCCAAATCATCGAGATCATCTAAGTCATCCAGGTCATCGAACTCTTCTTTATTCGCATCGAACTCCAATTCTGCAGTCAGGCGATCCAGCATGCTGATTGTCATTCCAAGCCGGGCAAGCAATGAAATCAAATAGGCGACCTCTTGGTTCGATGAAACCAAAGTATTGGCCCACTGCCAAACCA
>JAYTVM010000462.1:0-12961 GCA_043743995.1 Pirellula sp.
GAACCGCATCGAGTCGAATTATGTTGGTACGGATTTGACTGGCCAAATCGCCAAGGGGAACGGGCTATCTGGGATACACGTACTAGACTCGTCCAACAATAGAATTGGTGGTCCCGGAGTTGGAAATCTAGCCTCTGGAAATGGTTGGGAGGGCGTTCGCATTTGGGGGAGTTTGTCCCATTCCAATTGGATCCAAGGCAATCGCATCGGAACCGACGCCAATGGGCTCTCTGCGGTTCCCAATCTGCTGGTGGGATTGGTTTTAGCTGGTTCATCCAGCAATAGTATCGTGGGCGCCGACGGGAACGACGCAAATGACCCAAGAAAAGGAAATTTGATTTCCGGAAATGGCCTTGAGGGCATTCGCATCAACGGTTCGAATCGAAATATCGTTGCAGGTAATTGGGTCGGCGTGCACAAACTCGGCAATGCCGCGTTGGCCAACAACGAAAGCGGAATACTTATTGATTTCAGTGCGACGGAAAACCGAATCGGATCGAATGCCGATGGTGTTAACGATGTCCGCGAACGCAACGTGATCGCGGGGAACGTCAAATCGGGTATCCGCGTTTTCAGCGGCTCAGAAAGTCAAATCGCCGGAAATTGGATTGGGATTGGCGTCGACGGGATTGGGGAAATCCCCAATGGGAGCGAAGGCATCCTGGTGGATGGAGCATCATGGAAGACGGTAATCGGTTCAAGTCTAACAACATTGTTTCCTGAGGCCGCTAGGAACGTGGTCAGCGGCAACGGCAAATTTGGAATCGCTGTCTATGAAAGCAATTTAACCCGGATCTCAAGCAACTTTGTCGGTATCGCGTCAGACGGACTGACAGCGGTTCCCAATGCCCTGGATGGTATACTTGTAACGGGTGGCTTCCGCACTCTGATTGGCACAGACGGCGATGGGAAATCAGATCTTCTTGAAGGCAACGTCATATCGGGCAATACCAAAAACGGCATCTGGCTTTCAAACGCCGACGGCAGTACTGTTGCAGGCAATCTTCTTGGACTTTCCGCCGATGGCGCTCGAGCCGTGTCCAACAACCACTCTGGCATTTGGATCGCCCAAGGATCTCAATTCAATCAAGTCGAACGAAACATCATTTCAGGAAATGAGCTTCAAGGTGTCTCGATCGGCGGCTTTCAATCGGACAGCAACCAAGTTTCAGGAAACTACATCGGTACCGATGCCGCTGGGTTGGTACCGATTCCAAATCGACAAAGTGGTGTGTTGCTTTACGATCAAGCATCTAGGAATATCATCGGCGGATCGACGCCAGCGGGACGCAATGTCGTTAGTGGCAATATCGGATGGGGAGTCGACATCAAAACAAACGCGAATGCGAATTCCATTGTCGGCAACTGGATAGGCCCGGTAGGTGATGGCCTCCACTCCCTTGGAAATTCCGAAGGTGGCATCCGCATCTTGGAAGCGAGCAACAACAGGATTGGTGACGGATCGCCCGAAGCATCAAACAGCATCATCGGGAACGGAAAGGTTGGAATCCAAGTAACCCACATGCTCTCGACGGGCAATTCTTTTGCACGGAATTCAATTGCGAATCATTCGACGATCGAGATAGACCTTGGCGGCGACGGACCCACGCCCAACGATACTAACGATCCAGATTCTGGACCGAACCAGCTTCAGAACTATCCTACGATCGACTTCGTGGCCAACTCAACCAGCCGTGTGCAGATTTCTGGCGTGTTGGAAAGTACTGCAAACACACTATTTCAAGTGGATTTGTACAGTGAAGTCCCTGGAATCTTTGGCCGCAGCTTTTTGGGGAACTTCCCGGTCTTAACGAATACCAGTGGTTCGTCGTCTTGGAGATACGAACTGTACTCCGCACTCCCAACCGATGCAAAACTCTATGCAACCGCCAGAAACGGCAACGGAAGTCAATCCGAGTTTTCGCCACCTCGATCCGTGAATCTACTCCTGCCCATTTTGGTTGACACATCCACCATTCGCGAGGGTGATCTCGGCACGATGGTAACGATCGGTCGCCCCGTATCCGATTCCACTTCCGATCTGGTTATCGACTTAGGTTCGGACGCATCAACGCAGATTGCCTTTCCCGCTCAAGTGACCATCCTTGCAGGCCAACCCCGGGTGCAGTTTTTCATTTCCAGCGTCGATGACACGATTTTCGAGGCCGCTCAGCAGGCTCGAGTCGTTGCAAGAACCCGGTCCGGAGAACCTGCCATGCAAAGCTTCGACCTTCGTTTGTTGGACAACGATTCCAAGTGGCACAACTATGTTTCGCCGTTGAATGTAGATGGTGACCAAAGTATTTCGCCGCTCGATGTATTGGCAATCGTCAACTACCTCAATTCGAACCTAAGCAAAGATCTGTTTACGGCCATTGTCCCAACACCACCCATCTACATCGATACGGACGACGACCAAACCGCCTCACCCCTCGACGTACTTTTGGTCATCAACTTTTTGAATAACAGGGTGTCTGCTGTTGGAGAAGGAGAAGCAGAAGCAGAAGCAGGTACATTACAAGGTCAGGACAACGGTTTCGCTGTGGATTGGTCGACATCGTGTATTTACTCCTCCGCGATTACAAACGAAGAGTCGATCAGAACTCTGGGACGAATCGTCCGAGCGCGACCGGCCAAACAAATTCCACCGAACTAGAAATGCCAGTACAATGGTAACGAACTAGAACTCCTCCAACTCGAAAACCCAAATGCTTCGAAGCCAATTGATCCATCCTGCCATTTCACGAATCCTAGCCGAGGCGGGGCACCACGCCACGATCCTGATCGCCGACGGAAACTACCCGGCGTCCAACAAGCGAGGGCCCAGAAGCGAACTCGTGTCCCTGAATTTGATGCCCGGACTAGTCACTTGCAATCAAGTTCTCGAAGCCATACTCTCTGCGATTTCCGTTGAGGCCATTCAAACGATGATGACCGAGACAAGTGGACCCTATGCGTTGGATGGTGACCCGCCGGTTTGGGCTGATTATCGCGAAACCATTCGCAAGGCAGATATCAATGTAGCGCTCGAGCCGATCGAGAAATGGGAGTTCTACAATCGAGTCTCGACAATGGATCACGTCTTAACTGTGCAAACCGGAGATACGCAACGTTACGCAAATATATTGCTCACCGTGGGTGTACGAATGTTCTAGAAATCGTTTAACTGTTAGCCGTAGGCGTACGTTTGTGCTGTCGAGTACGCCTTCGGCTAACTGTTAAACAAATAACATCACAGATTTCACAGATCATGCTTACGCCACTGTCTATCGCAATCCGTGGTTCCCAATCGAAACGCTACTTAACCAATTCTCCATTTCGCCCAGCACTTCCACTCGATCCGGCTCGTTAAGGATCTCATGCGCCATGTGTTCGTACTCTTTCGCACGAATCAAATCGGCGGGCAAATTTGCGACCAGTTGACGACTACCCGATGGACGGACGCATCGGTCTGAACCGGAATACAGTAGTAGCGTTGGGACCGTCCAATGGCATGCCCGTTGGCGAATGACTTCACTACTGTCCAGCATGAAGCGTGTCAGTCGGCCAGTCACCCGATCATGCACCAGCGGATCGTTCCTGTACGCTTGCACGACTATCGGGTCCGTATTGATCCAATTTGGATTCAAGCCGTTGCTCAAGGCAAAATTCGGTGTGAACCGACCGACTGTTTTCAGCAGAAATTTCTGAATACTGGTAAGCGGGAGTTTCAAGGCAGGGGACGAAAGCAGGCACAGATCGAACGGGCGTCGCCATGCCACGTTTTCAACCGGGTTTGCCAGGGCCGCCGCAAATCTAGCTACTATCAAACCACCAAGACTATGACCCAAGATCGCCAAACGCCCGAGTGGGTAGGCCGTTTTGATGGTATCGACCACCGCGGCCAGGTCGAACAGCAGATCGTCATATTGCTTGATCGCTCCCCGAGCCCCTTCCGACCGTCCGTGGCCTCGTTGATCGTAGCCTGCAACGGCCCAGCCTGCTCGGTTGAGGTGTTGGCCGACATGCTCGTATCGCCCAATGTGCTCGCCAAGTCCATGAACGATCAAGACCACACCGCGTGGGCTCTGACCTTGGGTCAACGGCCAGTGCTTCGTCGCTAGATTCAAGCCATCGCGTGTCGTTGCTTTGTCCGGTAGTGAGATGACTATACCTGCCGTTCTGTAGCGGATGATGCGTCAAAAGGTTTAGGAACAATTAGCTGTGTGCCTTGCATCCTTGCATGGAGAAGCATTACCAGTAGAGAAATGGTAAAGCCGCCGTTGAAGTAATACAATCCACGCAACTCGTCCATCGTAATCGAGGGGAAAGTTTTGCCAAAAAACCAATACGCAACCCCTGCCGACCCAAAAATGATGAAAGGCAAGGTCGCGACAAGAATGGCGCTTGCTCCGTACAACATCCACCCTTGTTTCACTGACGGCGCGGCCAGGGTTGCCACAACCAATAGCAGGAACAAACAGACTACAGGTAGAGACCCGAAAATGAATACCATTGCTATTTCTCGAAAATCGCCTTGGGTCAGAAAATCAAATGGGATGCCTGATGCCTTTAACGTCACACAAAGGACGGCCACTACCGTAGTCGCAGCGAAAAGATAGCGAATACTAAGTTGCTTTTTCCTATTGCTTGCCTCGGAACTATTTTGCAATGCACTGCTCCATTGCTTACCCAATAACGAAATCGTGAATGAAAGAAGTCCTATCGCCAACACAAATAGCACCGGCGACAACAGACATACGGTCAGAACGGATTCTCGATCTAAGTTGGAACTCGCAAAAGCACAGCCCACAAAGAAGACCGTTGCCAAAAACCAAATAAAGCCGATGGAACAGGGGATCGCAAGCTTGAGCGGAACACGCAAAGACGACGATACGACTGCAACAGTCGCGATTTGAGTTGCGAATGCGCCCGCAAGGAAAAACGATAGAAATTCCTCGTTCCGATCGAAGCCCGCACGATAGAGCAAGCCGTAGATGCTGGGTACTATGAAATTAATCACTGCAAAAACACCTGGCCAAAACACGTACCACGAAAGCACAGGGTTCTCTCGTGCTTGCGTCGGTTCGGTTGGAATCGTCCCCTGAAGTCGTTGCCACATGTACTGTGGCACGTAGAGCAGTCCCGCAAATCGAAAACGCGAGTCGATGTACTTTTCGATGACGTAAAACGCGAAGTAGTAAGCCCGACAACAAGCCCAAATGGCTACGAAAACGAGGACCACTTGCTTGGTATTGGAAAGCTCCAGGAGCAGCAACCCTAGCGACAAAAGGCTGATTACGACAAATAGCCCCCCTTTGATCCAAAGCCACTTTTCGCTGCGAATATCTACCATTCGAATACCTGCATTGTCGCCTTTCGCTCATTGTCGCCTTTCGCTCTGCAATAGTACGTTAACGGGTCGCACTTTCGCAGATCGAAAGGCGACAAAAAACTCAATACAATATGCCAGTCCTGGTAAATTAGCAGCCCCACACATTTGACAGTCTATAGGATTCTATCTCATAATTCACCCGTGATCGTCAGTTCAAGCTGGCAATCGAATTGGCCCTGTGTCGATTTGCATTGTCTCGCATGGGATACCCACGCGGAGTAAGTTATCTGAACAATACCATGGTGAGGCTAAGTGCATCTACCGAAGCACAATCCCTCACCGCACACCCGTTCTGTTGACCTGACGATCACTTTTCCTTCATTCTGATTTGGGTAGTTCAGCCGATGGACCGTTTTCAATGCTTGGCGGAGATCTTGCTCGATACCCATTGGACGAGCGATTCTCTTGAAAAAGCCATTGTGCGATTTACCGGCCCGAGATCTAAGGCCAGGAAGCGATTATCCGCCGCAATATTGTCGGAGTTCAAAACTCCCCCTTCTCGAAGCGTTTTGGTATCGTACCTGGAGAAACACAAACTTTGCAAAAAACTGAATTGGAGCAAAGCTGAGAGCTTTCGTCTTCATAATGTGGAGCCGAACCGAATGAGGCGAGCCGTGGCAGCCCCATTTGCAGCGTCCATTCCGACTTTGCCAACCGTCGGACAATTTGCCGCATGGTGCGACGTTCCGCTTGGACTAGTCGACTGGCTGTCTCAACATCGGAAGGATCACTATCGTGTCAGCACGACCCCAAAGCGATCCGGAGGCCTACGCATCGTAGAAGCTCCAAGGGCGAGGCTGAAAGCCATACAAAGAAAGATCGCCACCGAGATTCTGCAAACTATTCCGTGCCATTCCGCGGCCCATGGTTTCGTTCGCGGACGCTCCGCCCTTTCTTATGTCCAGACACATGTTGGTAAACCGGTTCTATTGCGAATGGATTTGCAAGATTTCTTCCCATCCATTGCCGCTTCACGCGTTTTCGGTTTGTTCCGCTCCATGGGTTATCCCCATGCCATGACGCAACTGTTGACCAACCTGTGTACTGCCACATGTTCCGAGGAGAAACTGGAAATGTTGCTACCGGATGGTTGGCGATTTCAACCGGACCTGGATCGTCGGTGGCAGCTTCGTTCCCTTTATTGTCGCAAGCACCTTCCCCAAGGTGCACCCACTTCGCCGGCGCTCGCAAACCGGATCGCATATCGTTTGGATTGCAGATTGGCTGGACTGGCCCGGTGCGTTGGCCTTAACTATACGCGGTACGCAGACGATCTCTTGTTTTCCGGGTCCGATAGCTTTGGTCGAGTTGCCAAAGCATTCGCAATCAAGGTTGGTTCGATCGCGCTAGAGGAAGGGTTTCAAATCCAATTCCGTAAGACACGAATCATGCGGGCATCAACGCGGCAGACTGCTGCAGGAATCGTCCTCAATCGACGTACCAATCTAAATCGGATCGAATACGACCGACTCAAAGCCACGCTCTGCAATTGCGCTCGTTTGGGACCATCGACTCAGAATCGAAATCAGTTGACCGAATTTGAAGCTCATTTGCGAGGTAGGGTCAACTGGGTACGACAACTCCATCCAGCCCGTGGCGAAAAATTGGCAACTTTGTTTAGCGAAATCGACTGGTCGAAATAATGTCGCCACCGCATATTCGATTTTAGACAGAACGAATTGCGGAGGAAACAAAATGGCGTCGCGTTGCACCAATCGATCGCCCTATTGCACCAACATTACAGAACCGACTCGATTGTGTATACTTAAACGTCTCCAGCGAATGAAATGCTACTTCCAAATTTCCTTTTGACTTGTCCATCATGTCCACACCTGTCCCCATGCAACTCTCTCGCATCATCATCAGCGAGATCAGCGACAACCAAGTCATTTATTTGAAAGAAGTCGACGGAGAGCGACAATTCCCAATCCTTATCGGCATTTTTGAAGCGACCAGTATTGACCGACGTGTGAAAGCCAAGGCGACGCCACCGAGGCCTCTCACCCACGATCTAATTGTCAATATTGCAGAGGCGTTGGGAGCCCAAGTAGAGAGTGTGGTCATTTCGGATCTTCAAGACCAAACGTACTTCGCCCACTTGCGTCTCAAGCGAGGCGAGGAAATCATCGAAATTGATTCGAGGCCATCCGATGCGATTGCCGTCGCGGTGACGTTTCAACCACCACTTCCGATTTATGTGACCGAAGAAGTTTTAGAAAAGGTTACGGGCAAGTCTTGATGGAACCGGAGTCTTCAACGCCGCGCAAGGTAAAACGCATCCCCTTCAAAGTCGACATTGCTGGCGTTATTGAGATTATGGGGACGTCGCTGTATAGCCACCCCAATACTCCAGTTCGCGAGCTCCTCCAAAATGCCCACGACGCCATCATGCGGCGGCGTGCACGCGACTTGTCTTACCAAGGTCGAATCGATGTACTGCAAGACGCGACCGAACGTACGCTCACGTTTATCGACGACGGGATCGGGTTGTCTCATAACGAAGCCGAAGACTATTTAGGGACGCTTGGAATCGGCATTACAGGGTTGATTAAGAAAGGGGCTACCGACGCCTTTGATATTTCGATGCATTCCAACAAGCGCGACGGCAGCAACCTGATTGGGCAGTTTGGAATCGGACTTTTTTCTGCCTTCATGTTGGCGGATAAAATTATCGTCGACAGTCTGCGGTTCGAGGGAGAGGAAGCAGTCCGATGGGAAGCTGGCGCTGGCACTGATATCGAGCTTTCCACCTCCGACCGCACGACGGTTGGTACGTCTGTTAAGCTTTTTCTCAAGCCCAACTACGTTGTCTTTGCCGACGATGCGGAATTGCTTGAATCCGGAATAAAGCAGTATGCAGACTTCCTCCCTATTCCAATTCACCTTAATCATGCAAGTGCTCGGTCCAACTTAATTCAAGCGTCCTGGCTGGAACCGACCCCCGATAGCGATGCGGTCGAAGAACAAATTGCATCGTACTTTGGTGAAACTCCATTGGACGTCATTCTCATCGCCGTCGAGGCTCCTGTCGCAATCAAAGGAGCACTTTACGTCTCACCGCAGCGGACTCCTGGCTTTGCTGACGACGCAACGATCGCTGTTAGTGTTCGACGGATGGTAATCTCGCGTCACATTCGGGAATTGGTACCTGTTTGGGCACCCTTTCTGCGCGGTGTGCTTGAGCTGCCGAATTGCTCCCCAACGTCCAACCGCGAAGATCTCGTGCGCGATGCAATTTTTGATTCGGTATGCGATTCTATCTCCGATGAGATATACGTGCACTTCGATGAACTAACTCGAAATCATCCTCATCGATGGCAGTCCATCCTGCACTGGCACCGTTATACCTTTGCCGGTATGGCGATTCATGACGAAAAGCTGCGAGTGCTGTTGCAATCAACCTATAAGTTCATCACTTCGCACGGTGAACTAACTGTCGAGCAAATCCTCAGCCGGAGTCGGGCCGACGCGTTGGTCGAGGACGAAGCGGATTATGTGGTGTGGTACAACGCCGATCGTCGCCAGGAAGCTTGGCTCAACGAGTTCTTTGCCAACGGCTCGACCCCTTGCATTCATACTCTTCGAAGTTTTGAAGAAACGTTGCTCGCCGCCATGCTGGGCGAAATCACGCTTGAGCAAGTTGACTTGAGAGCTGCCAGTCCGTCGTCGGCGAATTTTTGCGAGTCGATCTTGGGCTTGGATGAGCGAGTCGATGCCTCTGCGGAGTGGCACAGCTTCTTTGAGTCTTTGGATTCGAATGTCTTCTTGGCATCGACCTCCAACAATCAGCCCGTCATGGCCTTTGTGAACGAACGGTATGAACTTTCGAAGACCTTTGATGAATTGCGAGAGAATGGCGAATTGCCTCGTGGTTTCCAACGACTGGTCGATCAGCATTTCCAGCGTAGTCCTGCCGGAAAGAATGAAATCATCCTCAACACACAACATCGCTTGATTCGTCGTGCTCTCGAGCAAGGCACAACCAGCGCCATAGCCAACGTACTGAGAATTCTAGTGATTGCCGCACTTAGCAAAGCCGGGGCTCGGATCCAAAGTGCAGCTCAAGAACTGCAAGCCGAAGACCTTGAGTCCATTGCTGACGCCTTATAAGGCGAGCGGCGGACTTCAACCTAGGGGAACGAGCGTTTTCCATGCAGCAACCAGCCCAGTGGCGTATAGCGAACAAATACAACATACGTTGCCATGCAGGGAATAACCGTGCCTAATAAAACAATACTGAACTTTAACCACCACGGCAAATCCAGAGGTACTAGTACTGTCTGTAGGAAAATCACTATCGGAAGATGCAGGAGATACACCCAGTACGACGAGTCCGCGATAAAACTAAGGAAGGGATTCTTGCCAGCCAAATAGCGTTGCCCAACGAGCAATGATGAGATCGTTAGCAACACAGACAAATAGGCTGTTAGAGACGCTTCAACAAAGCGTATCCAAAAAACGTGTGCGGACGTCCCAGCCACGATAGTACTCAAGTCTAGCACGGGCATCAGCATGTAATACGGCACAAACATGAGTATGCATGACGACACAACGTGCCAGACATACGGACGCAAGGCATCAAGGAATTGCTCTCGCCCAAACAATTGCCATCCAGCAGCGTAAAAGATGCCGTAGAACGCGAAGGGCCACCCCTGTGGAATGAATGACTCCGGTGCAGGCATCGGAGCCCCGGCGGCCAACGCCCCCGGCACCAAAATCAACGGAAAAAAAAACAGGCATCTTGAATGCCGATACGATTTTTCGAATTTCAGCCACTTTACGTTGTACAGCAGTGCCCCGATCGCGGAGAAAGCCATCAGATAATAGAGAAACCAAAGATGCATCGTAGTCAGCGGTTCCCTTTTTTGCGATCCAGAACTTTCCTTGACTGCCGCCGCGATCAAGCCCATCAAGCCCCGCGGTTCAACCAGATACGACAAAGAGAAAACAATGACAATAGTCATGGCAGCCAACAGAAAGGGATAGAACAAGACAAAGGGAATCACAATGCGTAAGCATCGATTCCACCAGAAGTGCCTCAATCCCTTTCGTTCAATTACCAACTTCGCGAAGTAGCCGGATAGCAAAAAGAACAGCCCCATACGAAACAAGTGAATGAACCAGATACTTGCATCGAGTGGGACGCTTGCGTTGGAATCGGTGGCTAGCCACACCGACTGGGCGGGCTGCGCATAGGCAAGTGCCGAGTGCAGGAAAACGCCGAGCAGCATCGCCATAGCCCGCAAATTGTCCAGGTAGTGGATGCGTTGTGTCTGCATCACTCGCACTGTTGAGGCTGGCTCCACCAATGACTTGCCTGACTCGTCCATGCCAGTATGGGATTCGTCAATGATGACGGACATCTATATCAAGTCCCGCTTTCGAGTTTGAAACAGGAAAGCTGCCACGAGAGCCACGGCGATAATCAACAGTTCCGCGCCAATAATCTGCAAAACAATGGTGGGCCAGGATAGAACGTCGCTTTTGACGACCTCCGCTACCTCTGCGTTTGCGAAAAGCTGCATCAAGAAAACATTCATACACACGTTGCATCCGACCATCACGCAAATCGTCCAACCAACCGATTCAGAAACCACGGCCGTTACCAACTGCAGCATGAAAGCGCACAGCAAGAAGAAAAAGATGGCAGGAAGTACCACCACGTTTCCCTGCTTGCCCATCACAAAAGTAGCAATGATCAAACACGTGAACATTGCAGTCCACGGAATCATGTAGGTTGTCAGGACGACAGAGATTTTGCCGATCGAATAGTCGAGCAAGCTGATCGGCAAGCTCATCACAAACAGCCTTGTTTGATCGGTCGTCTCTGCGAGCATGAGTGTGCCGATCAAGTGAATTCCGGCTGCGATGGCTACGGTTATCACAAGGATGAAACCGACAAACGCAAGTGTCGCGTTGGGGGTGCATGCAAGAGCTGAGGCGGCCAAGCCTCCTACGAGGTAGGCGAACAAATGACGACGGCTGAGAAACAGATCCTTCAAGAATAGAATTCGAATGGCCTTTAGATTCATGACGGATTCCCCTCGCGCCCACGCATAACGGAACTAACAAAAATGTCTTCGAGCGTCATCGACTCAACTGCTTCGATGACTACTCCCGGCGCCTGCAACTGGGCTGGCACTTGATCGAGGAATTGGCTGAATGACAGCACGTGCAGATTTCGGTGACATGATTCAAGCCTTAAACCCTCAACCTCAGGGACTTTCCATGCCTCCGGTGCATGCAGTTTGATTCGCTTCCATTTCTCGAGGAATTCATCCCGGTTGCACGATGCAATCACCCGCCCTCGATCAATGAACGTAATGGAGTCACAAATTTGTTCCACGTCCTGAGTATTGTGCGAGGAGTAGAGTAGCGTACGACTATCGTCCTCAACGATGCACATCAGTTCCGTTAGGATTTCCTGCTTGGCAACGGGATCAAGACCGTTGGTTGGCTCGTCGAGGATGAGCAGCTTGGGCCGTCGAGCCAGGATCAACAGCAACATGGCTTTGACACGCTGTCCATGCGATAGCCCCTTGACGATCTGTTGGGAAATCAAACCAAAGCGATCCAGCAGTTGAGTTGCATAAGCTTCGTCCCACGTGGGATGGAGCGAGCGAACAAACTGCATGTGCCAGCCAATCGATTCGGGCTTGTAGAGCCGCATGTCATCGGAAAAGTATCCGATATCCTGCTTCGCTGCAGCTTCGCTAGACGAGATTGATTTACCCAGCGCGGAAACCGTTCCCAAATCGGGCTGGACCAATCCCATCAGGATTCGCATGGTCGTTGACTTACCCGCGCCGTTTGGACCGATTAAGCCAGCGACCGTACCGCGCCGCACCGAAAAATGGATATTTCTAAGCGTAAAGTGCTTGTAGGTTTTGTTCACATCGATCATCGACGCGGCGAGTTCCGTGTCTGTCGAACTATCAAGTTCCGTTGTCAATTGGCACCCTTTCGAGATTGTTCAAACGCTTCGGCAATTCGCCTTTGCATTTCGGTTTTGGACTTCCCCAACAACAAACCAAGGCTTACAGCTTGCTTCAAGTGGTCTTGCAATTCGCTTTCCTGAATCGAAGCTTGCAAACCAGGTCGATCCGCTACGACCGACCCTTTGCCCTGCCGCGTAGCAATCACTCCGTCCCGTTCAAGCTCCAGATAGGCACGCTTGATCGTGATGACGCTGATCTTGAGACCAGCCGCCAACTCGCGAATGGAGGGGAGTTCGGTGCCGGGGGACAAATCGCCTACCGCCACGCGCCGCTTGACCTGCTCGATCACTTGCAGGTACAGCGGGCGAGGGTCGCCGAGCGAAATCGTAATCCAACTGTGCATTGTCATATACCCAGTATACACACTAGGCTTTCCTAAGGCAAGCCCATCCGTGCGAAGCTAGCCCTGGGCTGTTTAAAAACTGGTATTGAGGTGCATTCATAGTTGCGCGACTTTTCATCCCGAACGGATATCAGACAGTAGCCGGTATTTGAGCGGAGCGACACCACCGGAAGACGTTTCGTACCGCGCGTACCGATCCTGAAGGGATCGCAGAATCTTTGACCCTTTCAGGGCCATTCGCATGTC
>JAYTVM010000463.1:0-12946 GCA_043743995.1 Pirellula sp.
CTTCGCGAGTCGGTCTAGGCATCGGCAAGTCGCTGACTTGCTAGCAAGAGGCTGACGCCGAAATCGAAAAAAGCACCCCCCAGGTCGTGTACGCTTACTCTGCTGGCAGTGTAACCGCACGCATCTCAGGCAACAGTCTTTATGTGTATGGCGATCAAGGAAACAATTCTGTTGCTATTGATTCGCCGCAACCGGGTCAGATACGCGTTGTCGGCTTCACTAGCACCAATGGCGAGACCACTTCGGTAAATGGCCAAGTCAACGGTTCGGTGACCCTTTCGGGCTGGACCGGGGGAATCTTCACCTACATGTACGCCGGTTCCGATACGGTAACCCTGTCGAATGCAGTTGTTCGCGGTGCCGCGCACTTCGATTTGGGAGATGGAAACGACGAATTGATGATTGGCTCATTGCCAGGCACTAGTGAAGTCGTCGATTTCGTCGTACCGCAGGCCACTCAAGGATATGTAGATCTACAGTCGTCGCTTTACGTGCTCGGCGCTAATGGAGATGACTATGTTTCGTTGGTAAACGGAATGGTTCGCGGATATGCGACGTTCGATTTGGGAAATGGTGCTGACGAATTAAGAATGGGTGACAGTGATTCAACTGGTACCGTGGTGGAATTCCTTTCGAATTGCGTTGTACTCCCTGGAAGTGGCTCCGACATTGCAACGTTTTCTGCAACCGTAATGCGTCGAGACTTCATCTTTGATGATTCCACTTCGACATTGGAGTTGACGCTTGTGGGAGTAAGCATTGATCAGAATGCTTTCATTTGCGGCACTTCGTCGGTCGATTCGATGGTTTTGGACAACGTTTTTGTTGGTCGTTTGCTTCAGTTGTTCTCCGAGGGTGACTCTGACTTTGTCCAACTCAGTACCGTGCGTTGCGGCACCGTGGAGATCTTCGCTGGCGATGGTTCTGACTCCGTTCGGTTAGACGCAGTTACCGCTGATACGCTTCGCGTGTTCCTGGATGCGGGCGCGGATACGCTTCAAATCAATACAGGAATGATCAAAAGGATATACGGCTACGGCGGAGCCAACGATGATGTCTTCAACATCCAAACGACGCAGGCAACTGAGTTGAATTTGTATGGCGATGGCGGGACAGATTCTTTGGTGCAAGCTGGAAACACAATAGGCACGACGCGTTTGTATTCCATAGAAAATAAGTAACCATAGAGTGAGGAAGTGACCAGCTAAATGGATCAAATCAAAAGGCAGCTGTCGTCAGCTGCTCGGAGCGAAACTCGTCAAGAGTTTCGAGGGTTATTAGTGCGAGGAGGCGGTTAAGACAAGGATTTGCACGCTGTAAGGCGGCATAACCAAGGGGACAGATTCACCGTCCTGTGTTATCTCCACAAATTGCTCCGACGATTCACTTCCGAAATCCTGACTGTAACCCTTCCAATCGGAATTGAACTTCAGTTGCCACTTTCCAGCTTTGGGTAAGGGGATTGAAATGTTTTGTTTAGAAACAGTGCTCAAATTGAATAGCACAACGACATCATCTCCGATTCCACCGTGGTACCAACGGTGGATTGCAATAAGTCTATCATCGTGGTGCTCATAGAGTATTGCGAAACCGCTTCCCGTCAGTCCTTTCGTTTGGCCCTGGCTATTTCGTCTCAAATGGATGAGATCGCGGTACATTCGAAGCACACCTGAAAACGATTTTGCCTTTTCCCACTCAATCGGATCCGTATCTCGGAACCATTCATCTTCCAGTATTTCTTGTCCTTGGAAGAGCATCGGCACGCCTGGAGAAGTAAAGGCCAAAGCGGCGGCCAAGGTAGAACGCTTCTTTGCGTGCCAGCCATCCGGGTCATTCGCATTCACTTCGGTAGTCACTCGAGCTTTCCCGTTGGCTACTTCGTCGTGCGATTCCGAATAGATAACCCTTTGGAAAGCGTCCCCATTGTACGTTGCTGTAGCGGCCTGAGTCAGTACGGTGGTCGAGCGATCCTCATCCATTGGCGAACAAACTAATCGGCGAATGGGGTGGACAAAACGAGCGTCCCATTGCAAGTCGAAACCCGCTCCACCATAGCCAGTGGGCTGTGTTAACCTATCGCTATTCTGCAAGTCCTCGGCAACGGTGACCTTTCCAGGAAAGTCATGATGGACCATATCGTTGATGGCTTGCGTTAGACTCCAACCGTCCGCAATTTCGCCACCTGGGTCTCCATTGCCACTGACATGCCGAATATAAAGAGTCATATCCAGTCGAAGTCCATCAACACGGAATTCATCCAGCCAGTAACGAGCATTGTCGAGAATGAATTGCCGAACTTCCGGTCGACCATAGTCGGGGCGAGTGTCACCCCATGGAGTAGTGCTTTTCCAGTCATTGTAGAAATAAATACCGCCTTTGCCGTTCTCAGACCAACCATCGAACTTCCAGAGCGAAAGATCGCTTGGCCCAAAATGGTTGTAGACCACGTCGAGAATGACTCCAATGCCAACCGAGTGGCAGGCGCGTATGAACCGTTTCAACCCAAGTGGGCCTCCGTAAGCGTCTTCCACCGCAAACAAATGGGCTGGATTGTAACCCCATGATAAATCGCCCGCAAATTCAGCGCATGGCATGATTTCAACCACGTTGATACCAAGTTCGACCAAGTGTCCCAATTTTTCAATCGCTTCATCGAAGGTCGAGGGTTTTCCTGCTGCCATTACATGGAACGTACCGATGTGCATCTCATAGATAACCATTTCATTCCGAGGCGGCAGTTGGTAATGATCACCCTCCCAATCGAAAGTTAAGTCCACAATGATTCCGTTCCCAACAGAATTCGTGACCTGTCTCGCGTAAGGGTCCACCCGAGTGAAACGCTTTTCACCATTGCTGATTTCAAAACGATATTGATGGCCAATTTGTGCGTTGGGTACTTCCGCAACCCAACACCCGCGATCATCGCGTTTCATTGGGTTCTGGTTCCATTGCCATTTATTGAATTCTCCGACCACGCACACTTCGCTGGCATGCGGTGCCCATACACGGAATTCGATGCCCGTTTCGCATTTCCAAGCCCCAAGTCGGTTTTCGTTCGACATAACATTCATTCCAAATTAGTCTTACTCTTAAATATCGCCTTTCGAGGCAAAAGCCGGCTACATCGTTAGCATACCATTGAACACTCGTGTTACCACGCTTCGGGAAATCCAAAACCCGGATTCAAACCGTCGAAATCGCCGCCTGATCCGAGATGGGAGCAGGAGCAAATGAACCTTGGGGCAAAGTTGCCCAGACTTTCTTTGACTTCAATTGTGCTGCGCCGATGAATGTGGCAAACGGAACGTCAGCGGCATCGTGGCCAGCTGCGATACGAACGAAACCGCCAACAGGCGCCATCTTCGTCGCATCAAAAAGATACCAACGTTCGCCCAAATACGCCTCAAAAAAACCATGAAAGTCCGGTGGTTGAAGATCTACTGCATATCCACAAACATAGCGAGCTGGAATTCCGAGCCCTCGACACAGCGTGATGGCGAGATGCGCAAAGTCACGACAAACACCCTGCCTCTGCACGAATACATCGCGGGGCCGTTGTCTGGGAATCGGTTGAACCTGAAACGTAACTAATGTTGTTGAAAATCCAATCGCAAATCGACTTTACCCTGGAAAGACCATGCGGACTGTTGGAGAATTCGCGGAACGAAAAATTACCGAGCAAATCCGACTCACAGTAACGACTCGGGTTCACGTACGGAATAACTTCCTGAGGTAGTTCCTTGTACGGCTGCTCGCTCAACGCGTTCGCAAAGTCGATCTCAGCAGTCAATTCGACTGTCGCTTCGTACCGTAAAAGAAAACTGCCAGGCTGGACGACGCATCGGTGAGCTGAGTTCTTCTCAAGCCCTATTTCGAAGCGTTCGGCCACGATTGCTGGATTGATAGTCAGGTTTTCCTGAATGACCTGCTGACAATCCGTTTTGGATACATCCACATTAAATAGAAACGTGGTTGTACTCGTCGTCGCGTACTCGAGCTCACACCCGACATTGATTTGATTCAAAGAAAATACCTCGGGATGTTTGGCGTGCTTAATCAATAAGGATAGCACGGGACGTGTCGTAATATTTACCGCCATACGCAATCCTTGTGCCAAGTCCGAATTTACCAAAGAATCATGCGGCGTTGTCTAGCCTTTTGCGCCACAGGTCGAACGGCGACCAAAGTGGTCGATGGTCCGCCAGTAATCACTCCGTTCCCAACCTATTAACCATTCGTGTCGCCCCAAGGAATGCTTTCGTACGCCAACGGCATGGTTTTAGCATCCAGTACGAATATCAACTTATCTTTGCACGACAAAGAGGGCCTCAAGACTATGAATACGATTAGCAATTACGAGTCGAGTAATTCAGACCAATCGGGCAGAGGACGAGTCGACCTTTCTACCAAGCCTGTTCAACCGAGCGCTACACCGATCGCGGATGCTATCCTTGGCAACGATCCTCCTATCGAGAAGGCTCATCCAGGATTGCAGCCTGGACTAGTGTTTTTGGCCTACCCACTGGCGCTCATCGCAGCGCTTTGCGTGGCGATGGCGTATTTCCTGTTTTCGCCGTCGAATGATCATAAGGGGGCGAATGCACCTGCTCCAACGCAATCATCGTCTACCAGCCAAGCGGGATCACAAGTTCCTTGAAGGCCGAGAACCATCGAAGCGGCGGGACGAATAAGAGACAGGAATTTAAGACAATGGTCTATCTCGAGACAGTCTTTCGAAAAGTTCTCGAAGTTTCGTAATGTCCACAGGTTTTACCATGTGTTCGTCAAAGCCAGACGCTCGCGACTGCATTCGATCCGATAATTGACCGTATCCAGACATGGCAACCAAATATGCTTCGGATTGACTTGGCTGGTCTTTTATCTTGCGTGCCAGATCGTAGCCGGTCATTCCTGGCATCGAAATATCGGAAAAGATGATATCTGGATTAAATCTGGTTAGGGCTTCCAAAGCCGCCAAGCCATCTTCGGCAACCTGCACTCGGTGTCCTAGTTTTTCCAAAAGTCTAGCCATAATGGTCCGCAAGGCTCTCATGTCCTCAACAACCAACACATCAAATGTTCGTGTGCAAATGGGCCATTCCTTGACTGGCTCCTCGGGCACCGAATCCGCGTTGGCAGCGGCCAAGGGAATTCGTACGGTAAACGTGCTGCCAAGTCCTATGCCATCGCTCTGAGCAATGACCGTTCCGCGATGAAGTTCAACCAACGTCTTGACGAGCGTTAATCCAATCCCCAGTCCCGCATTGCCCCGCCCGAGAGAATCATCGACTTGGGCGAACATTTGAAAGATCTCATCCAATCGCTCGGTTGAAATGCCTATTCCATCATCCTTTACGACGATGATAGCGTATCCGTGATCGTCATCATCCTTCTCCATCTTCAACTCAAGGTGGATGTGACTACCGCTGTCGCTATACCTCGAAGCATTATTCAAAAGATTCGAAACGACTTGCGTTAGTCTTGCTGGGTCCACGTTGACTCGAACCTCCGTTTGGCAGACATCGCACTGCAAATGCTGTTGCTTTTCCAAAAAGACGGCGTTAAACGCCTCGATCGATGAATCGATAATCGTTCGCAAATCGACCATGCTCCTTTGAAGAACTATTTTTCCACGCCCAATTCGGGACACGTCCAATAAATCATCGATTAGTCGAATCACCTGCTCTACCTGACGCCCCATCAATGCCCGCAGTTCTTCGTGCTCGGGAGTCAAACTTGTCATGCCCATGAGATCGATGGCATTTCTAATTGGAGCCAATGGATTTCGCAATTCATGGGCTAGCGTCGCCAAGAATTCGTTCATGCGTCGATTCGATTCCGAATGCCTGGCCGCTAATTCGGCCAACTCATCCTCGTCTCGCTTTTGCTCGGTCAGATCTCGCATCACTTTGCTAAATCCGACGAGGTTCCCTCGATCGTCTTTTACAGCGCTTGTAATGCCGGAGGCCCAAAAGCGATTGCCTCCCTTTCGCATCATCCAGCGATCATCGCTCGCGCTCCCTAAACTTGCCGCGGTTTCAAACTCGACGACTGGGATTCCTAGCTCAATCGCTTCCGGCACAAAAATAAGTTGGCGAATATCCTGCCCAATGAATTCGGATTCCTGAAATCCCAGAACTTTCAAAACCCCATTGTTCCAGGTCGTCGCGCGGCAGTCCTCATCCATTGCAAAAATTGCGTAGTCTTCTACCTGTTCGACAAATGATCGCATGTATTGATCCATGCGCTTGTTGTCCTTTTCGAGACGACGAATGCGATCAAGGCTAGCCTGCAACCGTTCGCGTTCAGCGCTTATCGTTTCCGCGGCGCGTTCTGCACGATGTCGATTGCTCTGTACCAAATACAGCACGCTTATCACCAGAGCTAGGCCGGCGACCGTCGACAAAAGACCCACGACGAGGGCTGTCCAGTACATGGTGGCCGCGTCTAACTCGCGTTTGGCCATGGATTGTTCCTCAAAGAGACGTATTTCTTCGATGGCGTTGTGCACTGCATCCATGGATTGAATGCCAATTCCATCGGTTACCATTCTCTGAGCTGCTTCAAAACTCTCGCTCCGTCGCACATCGATAGCAGAAGCGAGATCGATTAACTTCTGCTCCACGATGGGTTTCAACGCAACAACCTTCGAACGCTCAGTCGAATTCGCTTTTTCTAAAGCACTTAAGTCATTCAAGAACGAATCAAGGCTTTTTCTGGCCGATTGAAAAGAATCCAGATACGACTCCTGGCCAGTGAGAATGAACCCCCGTTGACCCGATTCGGCCGATTGAAGCGTCGACTCCAGGCTGTCCAATTTATTGAGAAGAAGATACGATTCTTTTACTAAATTCGTATGCATTCGAAGTCGTTGCGTGTTTTGCGAACCAGCAAAACCGCTAACAACCATTAATAAAAGGACCGCACCTATCGCAATTCGCTCGCGCGCGATTGGACGTCCCACGCCTCGTACATTGTCTGCCAATACGACACCCTCGATTTCCTGTTGTGAACCCTTATTCGGGCGAGATACGTCTTATCTTACATCGCCTGCAGCAACTTTAGGGATCATTCCTTCTTAATGTATTGAGCTACCATTGTAACGAGTTCATTTCCATCGATGGGTTTGCTTAAGTAAGAATCGCAGCCACATTCGATGCATCTTCGCATATCGCCGTGCATGGCATCGGCAGTTAGCGCAATAATCGGCTTGGAGAAACCTCGTTTGCGTAGCTCGGTCGCTGTTTGGTATCCATCCAACCGAGGCATTTGCATATCCAGCAAAATAAGATCGACTGATGGAATCTCACCGTTATGAATTCGGTCAAAGAAGTCCAAGGCATGTTGTCCATCCTCAGCCAGTTCGACGGTAGCGCCCGCCTTGGCCAAGAAGTGCTTGGTCAGAAATCGTACGTCTCGACGATCATCCACCACAAGTACGTTGCAATCCAACTGAACGCACGTGTCCCGTGCAGGGTCGGTTTCAATAACGGATTCGAGCTTCGGTGCAATCAACTTGATCTGACTCACGTCTCCCGCATCGATGGTAAAAACAAAGCTACTCCCGTGCCCGACTTGGCTCTGAACGCTTATTCTTCCGCCCAGCATCATTGCCAAACGAAGGCTGATGGTTAAGCCTAGGCCACTGCCGCCGAACCTGCGATTTACGGACGGATCGCCCTGGGAAAAGGGTTTGAACAGACACTCCTGTTGCTCCTCCGACATTCCGATTCCAGTATCGATGACTTCAAACTGCATTCGGTAGGAGTCCTCTGAGAGAAAGCGAATAATGAGCTTAACGCTCCCCGATTCCGTAAATTTGATTGCATTTCCAAGGAGGTTGACCAGGATTTGCTTGAGGCGCTTCGGATCACTCTCAATTTCAATGGGGACTGGTCCGTCGTACTCGATGTCGAATTTAAGGTGTTTTTCGCTGGCGCGAACATCCATCAGCGAACGTACATCAGCCACCAACTCAAGAGGTGAGAATCGCTCACTCGCAACTTCCATTTTTCCAGCTTCTATTTTGGACAAGTCCAAGATGTCGTTGATGATGTCGAGCAAAAATCGTCCATTGCGTTTAATAGTTCGTAGGAACGTTGACTTTTCACCATCGTACTCCTTGGCAAGCAACAAATCGGTGTATCCCAAAACGGCGGTCATGGGCGTGCGAATTTCATGGCTCATATTGGCGAGGAATTCGCTCTTCGATCGATTGGCAATTTCAGCCTGCTGGCGAGCTTCGTCCAACGACTCTTCGTATTTTTTCTGTTGTGTCAGATCCACTAAGAAGACCACATGTTCATCCTCCACCTCATCTACTACTAAAGCGCTGACCATCACGGCTATGTTTGTTCCGTCACTACGCGACAACGACATCTCCATCGGCGACATCGAACCCGTCTCCGTTAGCCGTCGGATTATCGCTTCCGCTTTGTTGGAATCAGAGGGTCGCACAGCTTCCTTCCAGTTGAAACTATTGCCCTCAAAGTCAGTTCGCGTGAGCCCTAGCATTGCAAGGGCTGCATCGTTTGCACCGGTCACCTTACCGGAGACCTGAGCAAAAGCGATTCCCAGACTTGCCCCGGAAATGATGCGTTGCAATCTGGCCTCGCCAATTCGCATCGCTTCTGCAGCTTGCTTTGCTTCCGTGATGTCCGTATTGGTTCCGAACCATCTCAGGATTTTTCCAGTGTGGCTGCGGATTGGTACTGCTCGAGAAAGAAACCATCGATATTCTCCAAATTTGGAACGCAACGGGAAGGTGTCCTCCCAGACTTCGCCTGTCTCCCACGACTGCTTAAGGCGTTTTACCACTCGCTCCAAGTGGTCGGGATGGTGCACTCGCACCCATCCCCAACCACGCATCTCGTCCAGTGTTGTTCCGGTGTAGTCAAACCATCGCTGGTTATACCAGACGATTAAGCCGTTCTCGTCCGCCTCCCAGGCAAACTGCGACATGTTGTCGGCAAGATCTCGGAATCTGGATTCACTTTCCCGCATGGCCGATTCGGCGCGCATCCTTTCCAATCTGACGAAAATACGCGACGCCAATTCCTGCAAAAACTCAACTTCATTTGCATTCCAGTTATAGACCTGTTGCTTGCACGCACTAAGCACGAATCTTACTTCTTTATGACTGCTTGAGTAAGTGGCATTGAGCAATGCGTTGATCTGAAAGGTTTCAAATAGCCTCGCGGAGTCCTTTGATCGCAAAGTGCTTTGAATATCGTCAATAATGATAGGCAGGCCCGTGGCACAAGAAATTTCCTCTTGCTCGCTTTGGAAGTCAGCGATGCGGTAGGAGCCAAGAATGCTAGTTAGATCGTCTGCCGCATGCTCATGGAAAATATGGGCAATCTTGTTTTCGCCATCCAACTCGACGAGCAAACAACGCGATAAACTCAGATGATTTGCGATTCTAGCTAACGTTTTATTCCATACTGCGTCCGCATCCAAAGTGGACTCCATAATACTTTGGATTTCCGAGATAAACGTCAAGTTCAATTCTCGTGCTTTGCGCTCCGTTGCGGCTCGCGTGAAATTGCGAATCACAAGCTCGTTGTCGATGGAAATTGACCCGTTCCTGGTACTCCTAAATAAATTCGCCAGTTCGCTGTTTGAGCTTTCTAATGCTTCGACAATAGCGTCTCTCTCTCGAAAAAACTCGGTCACACAGATATGCAACTCGCGAAAGAGTGCAATCGATTCCAAGTTATTCCGTTGGAGCAACTCGAGATAGCCTTCGACCTTGGTTAACTTCCAAACCCTCATTCGCCGCTGGATGCGACGAACTACTGTGCTGATGTTGTAATGTTGAAAATTATGACGGGTGTTCCCAAAGAGGATCTCGGCGACAGTTGGAATCGCATCCTCTATTTGCTGCGAAAGCGAAAGTTGACTTGCATTGGAACAACACGCATTCAAATACAGAACTTGCTTCATCAGTTCTACTGCGATCTCCGCAGGACCTAATACATGATCGGCAGGATAGTTTGTTTGTGAACTGCCTGGAAGGCTAACGCCACTAGCGGTTTCTGTTCGTTTCGCAAAGGTCAGTCCGCCCGCATCGGTAATTGACTTGAGGCCAAACACTCCCTCGACACCGTCATGGGACAAATCAATGCCGATACTTCTTTCTGCTTGATCCTCCGCAAGCGAATGAAGAAAGTGGTCCATAGGCGAATGTGTGGGATGACGATCCTGCGGTAACAGGCGCAAGGTTCCATTTTCGATTTCCAAAAGAACGTGAGATGGGGCGAGATATACCGTCGATGGAGCGAGCATCATCCCGTGTTGTGCTTCCAACACCGGCACGGCAGATCTTCTCGAAAGTTGGTCGCGTTGAGTCGCTTCGAATTCCTTGCCTTGTTTTTGCACAAAGACTATCGACAGTCCGCACTGAGGCTCCAGAGCCGCGAGCAAATCTTCAAAGGCATCCAACTCGCTCGACGCGGCACCAACTGCAACGATCAACGATTCAAACTCGTTATTGGAAGTAGTCGTTTTCACTTTCTCAAAGTTCCATTCTGTCGTGCGTCAGAAGATAGTGGTCGCAACTTGCGGCCTGCTTGCTCGACAACGCTGCCACACCGGATACATGAAATCGGTCGCTCACTTCCGATTGAGGATGATACTTAACATCCAACTTAATTGCTTGCCGCGCGCGTGCTTCGTCAGCAAGCAGCTTGGCAGCTTTTCGATCTGTTGCCAGATAAAGGCTAGTTTTTCTTTCAACGTCACACTGGATTTTCAGTCGCCCTACCAATTCCGACAAATGAGCGAGCATCGCACCAGAAACGCCCGCTCCCACAACCAAAATGTCTACGTTTTGATCCTTATCGAAAGTCGGATAAGTGTTTGGAAGCCCATTTTTCCTCAGCCAAAATGGCTCAACCGAAGTTAATTTCACGACGAATACCGTTCTCGTAATCCAGAGTAGCAAACACTAAGCCATCGGGACCGCCCCCAACCAACCCATTGGAAATGCGTCGACGGTGACAAACACGCCAATAATCGCGCCACCGCTACGAGGTATTGGTTTTGAAAAGTGGATCAAAGCAGTCGACTGGGAATTGACGCAAGGCTTCCGACTGGGTTTGTTGCCACCAAATAGCCACGCGGGCAAGGTCGGCTTCGTGGAATCGGTGGTAGACCGCCTGCTTGGAATTCCATTCCGAGAGGATCATGTCGATGGGAAAGCCCACGTCGGTTACGCTCGCCTGCGTTGCATCGAATGCGAGAAACGCGAGTGCGGCCGATTGTCGTAAATCGGTGTCATATCGGAGCAACCGATCTAAAATGGGTTTCGCGTAGTGCGTTCTACCGATTAAGAAGTAAGGCGAATCCTCACTGGATTCGATCCAATTGCCTTCCGGATAAACGTAAAACATTTTTGGCCTTGCGTCCTTAGACAATTTGCCTCCTATAATAGCGTGCAAATTGAACGAGAAATTGCTGGATGCCAAGGACGGCCCGTCTTCAGATCGCACGCAACGCAACTGCTGACCAAAACTATTGGCCAATTCGAAAAGCTGGCTGTACGACTCCGTTCGAGCATTCAAATCCTTTTCGAAATAAACGACGGCTTTGTCCCGAATGGATCGCAAGCCAGAGGTGACGAGCCACCATTGGTCATCCCCATTTGCCGAAAACGATAGTTTTGATTTCGTCAGATGCTCTTCACCCTTGACGATGCGTGTGTCGGCCAGAGCCACTAGGCCCTGCCGCGTGTTGATACCGATGCAAAAAGTCATAAAGCCTCCATCCAAAAGGAATTATCGCCGGGAGTTCCGATGAAAACTCTCTGAGAGGCTGTGATTTTTGACTGGTCCATTTGATAACGGCAGTTTGAAAGCCCGAGGCGTGAACGTGCTGCCGTCTGCAATCCCTCGCTCACGCGTCGGGTTATCAAAATCGCAACCTCTCACTGCGGAAACTGGCCGTCCCTTGCAAACAAACAGGAAGTAAGTGGCGTTGCTACGCATGTAGGCTATCACTCTTTGCTCAGCATTCTCTTTGTCTTTTCTTCCACTGCGCCAAGGTCGTCTTTTATTTTGTCGGGATCGACCTTCAAGCTAACATCGACTTTATTTCCCAAAATCTCCTTATTCGTGGACAAGCTAAGCCAGCCTCTAAAGAAACCGATGCATACGCCGATGATCAGAAGAACGAGAACGAAGGAAATTAACTTTTTCACGATGGTCAACCTTTTAAATAAGTGGTATTCGACTATTCCAAATGCTCTACAGCCCAATCGGCATTTTGCCCATCAAGACCAATATGAGCAAGATCAGCAGGATCAATCCAATACCGCCACTTGGATAGAATCCCCAGTTCCGACTGTGGGGCCAAGTTGGTGCAGCACCGATGACCATCAAAATTAGAATCACTAGCAATACAGTTCCCAACATGGCAATGCTCAACTTCGTAAGTGTTTTTTGTCACTCCACCCCAAGTCCGATGAAAGGGGTTTGATTACTATCGGAAGCAATAGAAGCAAATACCATGCCACAGAATAATTTGACGGAAAAGGGCTCGCAGTCAAGCAGTGTTGTCTCAACCGTTCTGGGCTTTCATCGGTCATTGCTCCAAATCCGACCAGTTGTTTCATCATTGCGATGGGCTTGGGAACTGTGGCAAATGGTTCTAAGCACCCACTCACAAGTTATTGGGCATAATTCGTTTAACCGTTAGCCGTAGGCGTGCGTTAATGGTGTGGAGTACGCCTTCGGCTGACTGTTAAACAACTCACCACGCCCCTCGTAAACTCAGCGGTGTGCCACACGCAGCACACCTTGCGAATTGAATCATTGCCTCCCATGTGGTACGGCGGAGGTGCATTTGCAAGGCGCACTTTCGCGGAGCGAAAGGCGAGTGCGCCTTTAAAGGCGATTGATTTGCTGGGTGGAAGTCCTAGTCAGGGTAACGTTACCGCCCTGTATCC
>JAYTVM010000464.1:0-3669 GCA_043743995.1 Pirellula sp.
ACGGTCGCGGAGACCGTGGGGAGCGAGATCGTTTCTCGCAGTTCACCCACGCTTTGGCAAGCGTGGCTACCCACGTTTTCCTGTTTGACAAAGCACTAGAGGCAATCCGCCAGGCCGGATGTCCGTTAGTAAGGTTAACGACGTTGAAAATATCGGCCACTAAACCCGGTCTGACCGGTTTTGCCCCTTTTTATCTCTCACAGACTAGAATCAGGTTTCAGTGGGTAACACTCCGCTCCGCAATGGTTGACAAATAAAACCCTCCTTAGCCTACCATGAACCACAAGATCAGTTGCCCGCACTGCCAACATAGTCTCTCGATCAAAGACCCGAGACCAGGCAAATACAAGCCAAAGTGTTCTGGTTGTGGCGAACCGTTTGTGATCGTCGTCGAAGCTGGCGACCCGCCAATAGTCAAGATTGGGGGCTCTCGTTCTCGACCTCCGGTGGGTGGCCTGGATGTGACTTTACCCCCAGGAGAAATTGTATCGCAAGAGACAACTTCTCCAATCAGTCCGACTCTCATAGGTGCGGAGCACGTAACAAGCCAAGAGCCAAGCTCATCTACAAACAGCAACCCCACGAGTTTTGGAGCGACTATCGAACATGAGGCGGTGACGGGTCTCAGCAGAGGATCCGAAGCAGGGGAAGAAACTTCGGTGAAACCCACTTCCGCCAAAGCGGTTCCGGGAGCAAGCCGAGACTTTTCCGTGAATCAACAGACCATGGATTCCGCGTCGGGTCTACCAGCCTCTGTTGCTGCATCATCGTCAAGCGGCGCATCGAATCCGACCTCCGGTTCGAAGTCGTCCATTGGACCAGCGATGGGCATCCATCGCTTGGGCGGCTACCGTATTTTAAAAGAACTCGGTGCCGGTGGTATGGGTTCGGTCTACCTCGCAAAACAAATCTCGCTCGATAGAGCATGCGCTTTGAAAACGATCCAAGCAAAGTGGGCTCAAAATCCACGCGTGATCGCTCGCTTTATTCGCGAAGCCTATGCTGCAGCCCAGTTGACGCACCACAACGTAGTTCAGATCTATGATCTCGGTGTGGATGGAAACATCAACTTTTTCAGCATGGAATTGGTATCGGGAGGATCGCTCGATGACCAATTGAAAACCAAAGGCAAATTGCCGCCTAAATTAGCCGCAACGCTAATCCTGCAAGCATCGCGAGGACTCAAATTTGCGCATGATCACGGCATGGTTCATCGCGATATCAAGCCTGCGAATTTGATGATGACTGCCGATGGAATGGTCAAGGTCGCCGACATGGGCTTGGTCAAAACTCAGGGTGCCGACGAACTCTCCGCCGCCGCCGACGCGGATGTCCAGAGTTTGGTTCTGGCATCTGCCCGATCTCAGGTAACAGCCATTGGTTCGTCGATGGGGACTCCGGCGTACATGTCGCCAGAACAGTCGGCCGATGCAACGAGTGTAGACAAGCGAGCCGACATTTACTCACTCGGTTGCACATTCTACGCGCTGCTCACCGGAAAACCACCGTTCGAAGGAAACACCATGCTGGAGGTCATCACCAAGCATCGTGTCGAGAAAATCGTGCGGCCCGAACGCATCATATCGGGATTGCCGAGCGTGCTCGGTGACATGATCGAGAAAATGACCGCAAAAAAACCCGAGGACAGATATCAGGATCTCGAGGAGCTCATCGATGAACTTGAAGTGTATTTGGAACTGCGAGAAGATACCTCCAGGGCAAAGATCCAGCACCATCCCGGCGACGTTGACGAGGTTTCCCGGTCACAAGCGAATGAACACGACGACGCACCTCGCTCTAAGGCTGTGAATGCAGTCTCAATCCTGCCACCAGAGCAAGCGGCGCAATTGCACTCGGCGTCAAAAAAATTCAACAGTTCCCCATTGCTGCTCGCCCGGCGTTTTGCTCCCATGGCTTGGTATGGACTGTGCGGACTGATGTGCATCCTGTCGCTTCTGTTTTCAGCACTAGCTGGGCTTTCGCTGATAGGAGAAGGAGCCAAGTCTGTTGCAACGCAGGCCAGCAATGCGATGCAACGCCTTGGATCGCAGGATCCTTCGGCGACCGCTCTGCCTTCTGCAGTTCCTACCACAACACAACCGACCGAATCGAAAGCGGCCAAATTGTTTGTAAGCATGGTTTCTCAACTCAAAACTGGTCTTGGATATGCTTTAGCGCTGCTCATCGGGCCCATTGCGGCGATAGGATTTGCTGGATTGGAGGGACGTAGTCCGCTGGCGCTTAGGTGGCGTGCTTCTCTGGTAGCGGGCGGACTGATTGAATGGGGCTATTGGATCTTCGGTAGCTTGGTTGCCTTGCTGGCAGTGTATTATCTCGGATTTTGGTTTCCACTGCTGATGGCGATTTTGATTGGGAGCGCAGCCGGTGCTGCTTACTACTTCGGTATCGAAAAGCTGCTGGCAAAGTCGCGTAAGCCAGCCATCGATCAAGCGCAAGCGATACTAAAACAACTAAGATTGCGTGGAGGGGATGAAGCGAACATACGCGAAGTCGTGGCGGACTGCCCCGGCACCAACTGGGAAGAGTTTTACGAAACTCTTTTTGGCTATGACATGATGAGGGCGATGAGAACTCGATTGCAGCAAATCAAGCGCCCTGGGCTCAAAACCTTTCGTCCTAGAAGGGACAAGTTTATCGATCAATGGGAGCAGAAGCTCGTTGATGCGCGCCGGCAAAAGGACGAAAAGATATTATGCAAAGCAGAAAAGGCCGAGATGGTTGCCAATGGCATTTCGGATAGCGAAGCCGGGAAGCGAGCTGGCGCGATGGCCGCATCGATGGTCGATGCCGCAAGCGAGACCCGTCAGACCATGCAAGATATAGCAGCTGGGAAATTGACAGACCAAGCGGCATTCGCGAAGCGTCAGCGAATCAAACAAATGCTGGTGGAGGCGAGAACCGGAAAAGTGAGCACACGGGAAGTGCGAAGCCGTTCACTGGAACGCATGTTCAGTCAATTGCTCGGTGGTAAATTTCGCTTTGCCTGTGCTGCATTGATGCTGCTCGCCTCTGGAATGTGGCTCCAAACCAATCAAACGGCGCTCGAGAGTTACTGGCAACAGGCCAAAACAACAGCCCTATCGACCGTCGATACCTTGAAGAACACGACGCTCGATTCGAAGGGGCTAGAAAGTGCGACGCAAGTGATTTCCAATGCGACGGAGCAAGCGAAAACGGCAATCGTAAAATTGGAACCCAAAACCTGGAAGAGTGTTTGGGGTGGCTTGGTCAACGAGAAAAATATTCTTTTGGTCACATTGGCTGGTTTGTTGATGCTCGCTAGCGTGTTGGTTTACGGTTGGAAAATATCGTTTGTAGCGATTCCGATCGCAGCATTGATGTGCGTTGCTCCAAGGTTTTTCTGAGACGGTTTTTATAGATCCAAAATTGGCGACCGAGTTTCCCGCCGTTCCCGAATACCGCCAGAGCTTCGATTATCCATCGGCAATATTGGTTTGATCCGCAATGGATACTCGCAAAGTCTGAAAAAGATCCGCGTTCAATCCGTGTTTGATCCGTGGCTCAGTCTTCTGAATTCTTCGGTGCTGCAAAATTCATTTAGCCACGGATGGAACACAGATGAAACACGGATAGGGCGGACGGAAAAGTGGGGATGGAACGCGAGCGGGCAGACGGGTTTGATCCGCA
>JAYTVM010000465.1:0-12848 GCA_043743995.1 Pirellula sp.
ACTGAAGCGATCACATTGGCACAACGTTGAGCAAAATTGACTTTACGCATGGCAGCCTCCCTACACCGTTAGGCGCAGATTGAGAGATGACGATGAAACAAAACTGGTTAATCCACCGAAAAAAGTCGCGGTGGCACGAGTCAGACTATGGTATCGTTCAAAAGGTTCGCAGGTAAAGCATATATTTTAAAAAATTTCTGCAATTCCTAAATTACGGGCGAATAGGGAGCAAAACCCAGGACCGCAACCCTACAACGGCAGCCCAGCAGCTTCCGTTAGCCGATTGAACGACGCCCTTGAGGTCGTATAGCTAATCGTTTGAACCACATCGCGAGCGCCCGCCAATTGTACCCCCTGCTTAACTTCCTCGTCCGACAGCACTACAGGAGAAGTCGCTAGTTGCCTTGCAACCTGAAAAAGTGCTCGGTCGCGGGCCGAAAACTGTGACCAATCGCCGTCGAGCGCGAAGATCTGCTCCTCCGTTTGCCCCAGCCCTTGGAGTTGTGTCCGAGAAAGCCCTAGGGCGTACCAAGCCCGATCCTGCCTTGCCAAAATCCAATTCAACTGAGCTTTGAACAAGGGAGATAAATCCCCTTTCTCGTCCGCAGCCCGAATACTCTCAAATCGACTCGCCCCACTCTTTGGAAAATTCGCGATCAGTCGCACCCAGTTCGGTAGCGCTCCCTCCGTCGAGGCGCAGCCCGGTAGGTCACGTCGCGCTTGCGCTTCATCAACCAAACCGAGGCGTGTCTTGCGTGTTCGGCAATCCGACAGCATTTTTCCAACAAAGTCTCGCGATTCAAGGGGTGGTCGCTTGCTCTGGGTGAGGCAAATTGGCTCGCCACTCTTTTCGTCCATCGAAAAAACCGCAACCTTGGATACCTTCTTTGTGAAAGCAGGGGAGGTCGGTGTCAAATACGTGCCGCGGCGCAATTTAGGATCAAGCTCCGATGCCCCTTGTCCATTTTGGCCAAGGGTCGCGAGCCTCGAGTATCCACCCTCCTCTTTGCGCTGTGGAACACCAATCCCTTCCTTCCAGCGATTGATTGAGTTGTTCCCCGACATAGATAGGATCATTTCCAGAATCTGATGATCCGAATAATGGGCTTTCAATCCAACGATGTCCTCATCGGAAATCAAGTGCGGTTGATAAGTGAACTTACGAGCAAAAGCAAAAGCAAGTTGTTTCGCAGGTTCCAACTCCGACCAATCACCGTCAATCGCAGCAATCTGATCTTCCGATCGGCCTGCTCCCAGCAGTTTGGTCTCCTGATGACCAATGCAGTATTGGCAGTTGTTGACCCGCGAAACAATCCAAAATAGCTCAACTTTGAACGCATTGTCTAACGAGTAAGCAGGATCTTGCTCTCGGGAAGTAAAGGCTGGCGATCCACTTCGAACGCCACTCGCCGAAGGTGCTGTTTGCGGTGCTACAACGCTGCGGTTCGGCT
The DNA here is from genome assembly GCA_043743995.1 of Pirellula sp. GTDB lineage: Bacteria > Planctomycetota > Planctomycetia > Pirellulales > Pirellulaceae > JBKCUI01. The sequence continues at coordinate 1,452 of JAYTVM010000465.1, forward strand.
CGATGCCGTTAAGGTAATGATGCCTAATCCTGTTTTCATAGCTATCCACTTGGTCGCCTAATTTCTCTCGATCCACAGCCGTAAGCTCAGGCAGCGGTATGCGAGGCACCCGCAGCTTCACATCCTCGATAAGTTGCTTTAAATCGGGGCGAGTCAGTGGAGTCGGTCGGGTGCCGTTATTCGACTCTTGACCGAAGCAAATCCGGATCGGGAACAGGACGCAACCAAGAACGAGGGCCTGACACACCTGAATTGATAGTTTTTTCATGTTTTTTGCTTTCATCCCTCTTCTCGAACGATCGTCAAAGCAGGCTGCGTGGTGACGATGTAACGAACTGGCCTTTCAATCGCCTTGCCACCCCTATTGCTACATTTCAAATTGACCCGAAAGCGAATGTTGCTGCCCAACGCTTCGCTTTCTTCTGTCATCACGTACTCCTTTAGCTTGGCTCCGTTACGCCACAGATCCTCCGTAAAATATACTGGCGGACTGCGTTTCTTAAGTTCGCTCAAGCTTGTTCCGGACTTCCATTCATCAAGCATCTTTTGCAGAAGCACTTTCGCTTGTGCAGCGTCGGACATGGGAGCAGTTCTTGGGGAGCAGCCAGTTTGCATGAACAAAATTGAAACCATGGCAATCCAGAGACGTCCCGCAGTTGGTCGGCCCGAAAGATTTCCCAAACTTCTTATGGTAGTGTCGGGCATTACTCGATGGCTCCTAACGAAGTTGTTTCGCCTTCGGCTCGGGAGCCTAGAGCGCGCCACGCCAAGAGGTCAATACTTTGTGCTACGAAGGAGACGGAACCATCGCATCGTGTTACTTGAACTCCTCCTGTGTGATAGCTCTTGGCTGTGGTCGAAATCCGACCTGGAGGGAACATGCAGGATCGGCTTTGTGGAGGGGCAACGTGGAAATAGTTGGACGTCGAATGCGATCCTTGAAGCCATGGTGCTCCGACATTGCTGTTTCGTTGGTACTGCAAATCGAGTGGGTTGATTGCTAAGCAATCTCGTACTGCTTCGTCAGGCGTAGTTGGGTTCGTTTGTGGCCAAAAGGTATCCGTCTTGGTGGAGATGGCATTGCTGAAGTCCCCTTTGCCGTGCTCGCTAAAAGCTGCCGTATTGGACAATCCGTCGGAGACTGCTGAGAAGGGGAGGTATTTGGTAGGTATGAATGGGCCGTTCGGATTTGGATACCCGAAGTTGGGATCGCTTGCGAGTGACGGTGCCAAAGCGTTGAGAATGCCTGAACCTTGATTGCTCCGGTAGTTTGTTCCAGCCCAGCCAACAGGCAAAATGGAAACGGGATCCGAAGGGCAAGTGAATGTCGAGATGACAACGGCTCGAGCAGCCGTATTGTTGGCATGGTCCCAAGCCACGTTGAAGTCAACCAAACTGGCGACGTTGTTCTGCTCCATGTAAGGCAACAACTGCGCATGCGTCGAAAGTCCAGACGGGCTTCGACCGGAAGGCAACTTCTTGTGAGCCGACTCGTAATTATGGACTGCCAAACCAAACTGCTTGAGGTTGTTTCCGCATTGCATCCGACGAGCAGCCTCTCGTGCGCTTTGGACGGCCGGGAGCAACAATCCAACCAAAATACCAATGATTGCAATGACGACTAACAACTCAACGAGCGTAAACCCTCGAGCGCGTGTACTAGCTTGAATAGACATAGTGAAAACCTTTCAAGATAAAAATAAATGCACGCAAACCGACCAAACGCGAAACCGCATTGGCCAGACTGCTAAATCAAAAAAACGGATAGAATCCAAAAGAAAAGGATTGGTCCGGAGCTTAGGTTCCAGACTTGTGGTACAAATTGAACGACGTCAAGGGAGGCCGTGCACCATGGTGTCGTCCGTCGACAGCGTAACTTAGAGAGACACTGCCCGCGGAGGTGGATCGAGAAGATCCAAAGAAGGTTCGATTGGCATGCAATCGTCAAGCACATTCATAAAGCCAGTTAAGTCACAAACATGCGTAAAGCACGAGAATCGAAGATGATTTGGATGTTGCCTCAGAACCACCACTCTCGACGGCTCGGTTGGTGGTGTAACCGGTCCCCCCCGGCAACTTCCATTTTTGCATCTGGAGGAAGGGTTAGAGGAATTGTCCGACCCAGGTCCAAGCTTTTCATTCAATTGGCTCGAACCCGACACGCCCGAATGGCCCAAATAATCCCCGCAACTAGCAACTGCTTTGCTGGAGAGGTTTAGGCTGAAAAACCAAAAAACGAAGGCAAAAGCAATAAATGCTCGTTGTCCTGCTCGAATTTTGGGAATGGAAGCCATCGGAACCCCGAATCGGAAAAGCGTGCAAAGACATCAATTGCACCGTTAGACACCCTATAATAGAGAGCCCATGCGCATTCGTCAAGCAAGATGGTTTTTCCCCAAATGAATTTGTCATGAGAATTCCCTGCGAGTGAACCAGGACAAAAGCATGGTCGGTAAAATCATGAAGCTAACTCTAAACGAGAGCTGCATGGTCTTGGTTTATTTCTTCCGATTAGCAGCAACCGTTAAAGTGAAGGTCAAAAAAAGGTGACACATTGGTTGTTTGGGAACGCATCGAGTAGGAATTGAGAAGGCGATATGCAAAAAGACTTAATGATCCACCGATTGCTCGTAAAGATGTCGCAGTTGGAGGCGTCGGATCTGCACATCAAAATCGGTTCGCCGCCTATATTCCGCGTTGCGGCAATGTTGCAACGGGTGGATTTGCCAGCGCTAAGTGCTGAGGAAACGGAGAGTTTTCTAAGGCCATTGATTCCAGCGAGGCTGCTGTCCCAATTGGACCGTGAAGGCGGCATTGATTTCTCGTACACGTTCGATCATGGTCGATATCGTTGCAGTGTCTTTCACGCTGGGGGCGGTTTGCATGGCGCGATTCGACGAGTCAATTCCAAGATTCCAAATTTCGAGTTACTCCATCTACCGCCTGTTTATCAACATGTAGCAGATCATGTTCAAGATGGATTAGTCATCATCTGCGGCGTTACCGGTAGCGGCAAAAGTTCAACGCTCGCATCGATCATCAACCATATCAATCATAAGCGAGCTTACAACATAATAACGATTGAGGATCCGGTCGAGTATCTATTTACCTCGGATAAAAGCGTCATCAGCCAACGCGAAGTGGGGCTCGATGTGATCGACTTCCCAACCGCCCTTCGAGGTGCCGTTCGTCAAGACCCAGACTTGATCGTCATCGGTGAAATGCGGGACAAAGAAACACTGCTTGCAGGATTGATGGCAGCGGAGACTGGACACCTCGTATTCGCTACGCTTCACACAACGGATACCGTTCAAGCATTTTCACGCATCCTTGATTTTTTCCCAACGGAACAGCATCCGTTCATTCGGTCATGTCTGGCGAACGGTTTGCGGGCCGTGATGGCACAGCGGCTATTGCCCAGCGCCAAAGTAGGTGTCAAAGTGGTACCGGCCACCGAGGTCTTATTGGCGTCACCTTCAGTCAGCGGTCGTATTCGCGAAGGGCAAGAAGAAGACTTGCATGCCATCATTGCGGATTCAACCCACGACGGCATGCATACGTTTACCGACAGCCTCTTTCGTTTGGTAAACGAGAACTTTGTCGACTTAAAGACTGCCGAAGAATTCGCACCACATCCCGAACAATTGCGCAGCAAGGTTCACGGAGTCGCCGTCAAATCCGATGGCCTCATTTCTCGAATCAAGAGAACATAAAAAAATGCCCCCGAGTTTTACTCGGGGGATATTTACCGTGCCTCTTATGCGTCGGGTTACCAAACACAGTCTGCAGGTGAACCGTTTTTCACAAACTCCGTCGCAGCAATACTTTACAATGAATACGGAATGGCCCATGAATAATCCGCGCTAGCGTGTAGTCAAATGGCACTCACTTTGAAGCGACCAAATCCTGCCACCGAACGGCTGGCATGAAACCCTCTCCGTCACGCGGAAGCCGCGTAATTTTGGGAGCATTAGGATCCGTTTCAAGGAATCTTCGCAGCAAACGTTCGTTGGATTGGACTGCGCGTTCCTCCGTATTCCTCATTTCATTATTCCTCATTTCATTATTCCTCATTTCATTCAGAACAATGCAGCACACATGGAGTCCCACTGACCTAGCGGCCGTCAATGTAGTCAAGACTTGATTCACGACGCCGAGTCGATTCTCGGAAACCAGTACCACTGGAAATTGCAATTCCAACGCGAGTGATGCGTTGGTCATGGTCCAGCTAATTGGAGACATCAAACCGCCTGCCCCCTCCACAACCAGAAATTGGCAGCGACTGGACCAGTCTCCAGCGCCAGCGATAATCAACTTGTCCGAAACCAGCAACCCCTCCAATTCCGCGGCAATGGGAGGTGCCAAGGGAGCCAGGAAACTTTGTGGAGTTACTTCGGCTAGGGAGCCTCGTTGACCGCTGGCTTGCCAAAGTTGAAAACCATCGCTCTGCTCCAGGGTCGGTGCACCACTTGCAACCGGTTTGTAGGCACCCACGGCCACCCCGTCCCGCACCAAGGATTCCAAGATGCGGCAAGCGACGAAGGTCTTTCCAACCTCCGTGTCGGTTCCAAGAATCGTTAGGCCGGAGGTTTTCATTTCCAATGGATTTGTCTAGTGGTTCGGCAGCGACGCAGAATTATTGCTTCCAACTTTCGGCGGATGGAAGAAAATTGCCAACGCGATGGCGGCTAGGGTTGCGATAAGGCAAGGCAATAGAAATAGGCCTCTGAAATCGACAACCTTATCCTTAGTAAACACCTCTTCATACAACCAAGGGCAGATCAAATTTGCGACCAGTGCACCCACGCCGAGGATCATTACGTTAAACAAACCTTGAGCGCTGTTTCGAGCATCCTTCGGGAAATGCTCGTCAACAAAGATATACACGGTTGCGAAGAAAAATGCATAACAAATCCCGTGCAAAACCTGCACGATGATGATCAATGCAGCATTGTCTGGAAAAAGTGCGTAGACCGCGAAACGTGCTGCATGCCCGAGAATTCCGACGATCATGGTGGTTCGCCATCCCAATCTTTTGAGTGTTAATCCCAGAATGAACATGGTCAAGATTTCTGCCAACTGGCCGACGCTCATTACAGGCATGATCCAATTGCCGGGAATGCCAACTCCGCCGACTTCCTTTGCCGCGCCGAGAAACCGACCGGTCCAATTGAAGTAACAATTGTGGACAAACGAATCTGCAAAAGTCACTACCCATAATACGAGCACAAATGGATGAGCTAGAAGTTTCACCGCTTCAAGCCAAGCCAAGCTTTGGGCACCATCCGTTGCCTTTTTCGCCGGAGTATGTGGCAATAGAAGGCTAAAGGCAGATAGAATTAACGATGCGATTCCGGCGACTACAAAAGTCCATTTCGTTGCGTTCTTCAACGCCTCGTCTTTTAAGCCATTCGCAAGAGCCGCTCCGACCCAGTCTACGACACCAGCAGGATTGGTCGCTCTAACAGCATCCCAATCAACGAAAATAAACGTAAAAGGCCAAGCGGCCAGAATCCAACCAATCGTGCCCCCCATCCGAACGATGCCGAATTCGTTTTGAGCATCCTTCATGTTGGCAAAAGCGATTGAATTGGTAATTGAGATTGTCGGAACATACAGCAAGCAGTGGACCAACATCAACACAAAGAACGCATTGAAACTTGTAACGAAGCCACAACCCAGAATGGCCAGCCCGCCAATCAAATGACTAAATGCCAGAAATTTTTCAGCGGCGAAATTGCGATCTGCAAACTGATTGCTAAAGAACATCCCAACAATTGCGGCTATCGGAAAAGCGTTGAGAATCATGGACTGTTGGCCGGTAGAAAATCCTAGGCCATCCTTGTCGATGTAACCGAAAATCAGCGGCAACCACGCTCCCCAAATGAAGAACTGCAGAACCATCATCAGGAACAACTTCAGTCGAATAAATCCGCCCGAACCATCTGAACCTGTCGCCATTTGTCTCTCCGCAGCATTGGTCGTGAATAAATCTAAAGAACGCAAGCATTTGCTGTTTCACAGCGTAGCTAGAACGTATGCCATCACGCAAGCGGGTGCTCCGCGGATTTTTGTCCAACTCCCTGCATTTCAGGCCCTCCAGTTTGCCCAATCTCCCCTTATTTCGTGGACGCTATGGCGAATAAATCAAAAGGGCAGTAATCACTCAATGGCGAAGTCGCATCGGACTCGCAGCAGGCGTTTCGGGTAGATGCCAAATAACCAGCGGACCGAGGTATTACCGTGGAAGTATTCAATCGAACGAAACAAGTGATTCTCCTCGTTGCAATTGCCCTGTTCGCCACATGGATCATGCCAAGTGCGACTCAGGCACAAAACGATCTGAGGATCAAGGATATTTGCCGACTCAAAGGCCAAGAAGAAAACACCCTCCAAGGCTTGGGGCTCGTGGTCGGTCTCAAAGGGACTGGCGATGGCGGCGATATCAAACCCATGGTCCGGGCACTCACCCGTTCCATGCAACTCATGGGAGGACAAATCTCAAGCGATATCCAAGGCCGGCTCATTGAAAAGGAAATGTCCAACGCCAAAAACGTTGCCTTGGTCTTCGTCGAAGTAACCATTCCCCCGAGCGGTGCACAGCAAGGGGACAAATTGAGCTGTAAGATAAGTGCGATTAGCGCCAAGAGCCTCGAAGGAGGTAATCTGATGCTGACCCATCTGCTGGGCCCGCGGGCAGACCGACCGGTCGTATTCGCCTTGGCCAGCGGCCCAATCGTCATCGATAGCCCTAAAGTGCCAACCTCAGGCAAGATCATCGACGGATGCAAAATGGAGTTGACCGTGGCAAACGAATTCATCTCCGGCAATAAAATATCGCTCATTGTCGACCCGGACCACCGCTCAATCGCAACCGCGCAAAACATCGAGGACAGTATCAATGACTATCAAAGCAGCATTGAAGGAACCTCGATTTCGAATTCCTCCGGACAATACGCCAAGACCAGCAACAAAGCCGCCAAAGCAATCGATCAGACAACCATCGAAGTCACCATCCCAAGCGCCTACAAAGACCGTCCAGTACAGTTTGTGCATTTGATACTCGACTTGAAACTGCTTAATCTGCACAACAAGAAACGGGTCTTCATCGACGAACGCGAAGGAGTCCTAATCATCGGGGATGACGTCACGATCGCTCCTGTTGCGATCTCTCACAAGAACCTGACCATTTCAACGCGAGGTGCCTCCACCGGTAGCTTTGTCTCCGTGAGTTCACAAGATGGAAAGTCACCGCGTCCAACCCTCAAAAACCTTACCGATGCCCTCAACGTTTTGGCCGTCCCAACAGCCGATCAAATATCGATCATCAAAGCACTCAAGAAACAAGGTAACTTGTACGGCGAACTCATCCTTGAGTAGGCCCGTAGGTCACTCTTGCCGAGAGTGTCGCATCTCAGAGAACCATGTTCCAAGAAGAGTAAAACCCAATCGTGGAAATCCAAAACCTACGCTCGCTACCGTCGTCGTTTGGGCCAAGTGATCTTTCTCGTTCCAAATCGAACCAGACGTTGGGCAAACTGGACATACCTACAGAATTCAAGATCGATTCGCCTAAAATCGATTCGCCTAAAATCGATAGCGAAAAAACAAGTGGACTTTCAGAGTCGAAATCAAAACCCGAGGGGGAGGACTTGCGAAAGGCCTTTCAAGATTTCGTCGGCCAAACCTTGTTTTCGCAAATGATTTCATCCATGCGAAGTACTCAAGATGGCGCCGCTTATTTTGACGGTGGCAGGGCCGAAAAAATCTTCCAGGGGCAGCTCGACCAAATCCTCTCCGAAGAATTGTCCGAAGCCAGCGCTTCCAAAATCTCAGACCCTATGTTCAAACTATTCCAGTTGAGACGACAATAATCACTCAGTGCAAATCAAGTGCTTGACCCCCACCAACCTTGTTTTGGCGTCCTAACGGCCGTCACTCGCGAATCGACCCGTTCCCCTCGGCTTTGCCCGGCTTTGCCCGCCGGAGGCGGGCAAAGCCGAGGGGAACGGGATTTGGGACGCCCAATTGTAGTACGCCAAAACGCATCCGACGGGGACAAGCCCCGATCGGATGGGCTAGCGATATACAGCCCAGGCGGAGCCTGCAATACAGCAGGTTGCGAGGCGGAGCCTCGCAACCAGACCCTGGCGTTCGGCGAGCAGTGTCCAATCTACTTGGCTTTATGGATCGAAAGTAGGTAATGTCAAAGCTGGAGGCCTGCTCTACATTAGACATCGTAACGGTAGTGGACTTCGTCGATCCCATCTTCATAGTAGTCAATCAGCCGACCGGACGTCTTGAATCGTGCGGCGGTTACTAGCGTCGAAGCATTCGCGACATCCGACGGAAAGGCCATGTAGATTGTTCTGCCGCCCCAGCCACGCACTTCTTCAAAGATTCTTTGAAAGTCCTGCGGCTTCGTCCCCTGGCCCTGTGCAACCAATTCCCAAGCTAACCAATAGGCATCGTTGGTCTCCGGAATTTCGTCTACGTCTGTCAGTTTGATATCGTCGAGATTGAGCACCGCATCGCCGACTTCGCGGGGGGAAAGTCGCATGCCATAAACAAGCATCGACTCGCCGGGCGCATAATAGTCGGGCTGCCGAATCTCTTGGGTAAACCCAACTTGCATGTAAGTATCTCGAGCATCGCGATAAATGTCACCTTCTTCCGGATCGATGGTATCGCTCGCATGGACGAAGGCTTTGCGAGCATCCTGCTCCTTCATGATTTCGATCATCCAATTCAGCATGCGAGTCCCTTTTCCCGAACGTCGGTGATCGCGTTGCAGGTAAGTCCACGAGAGCCCAAACGAACCATCGGTATCTGGAATGTGCTTGGCTCCGACGACACCGATCACGGCTCGGTTTTCGCATAAGCAATACTGGCCGTCGATCCCCCGTTGGTAGGTTTCTTGGGCTTCTGCCGCATCGTCTTCGTCGTAGTCATGGATAATCCGCAACGCCATGGCAACGTCGTTGGCCATCATCGGTCGCAACTCAAGATTGCCTTCGGTGCGACGAAACATGTGCTGAAATTCCTTGGAAAGAGAAGTAGAAGCGACCGAAATTGAATCAAAACGAAAGGTAAAATTCAACAACCCATGCCGAAAAATACATTGCCTCCCATCGTATCCGATTGTGTCCACGTACCATAGAACCGAAGACTCGTCGTCGCAGCAAAACATCCAAATAAAAACGATTTAACCCGGGCGCATGAGAGAACTCATTCGCGTGTTTTCAAAACAGTTTAGACATCTTTAATTAATCTTTTTATTTTTGCTTGACTACCAAACGAGGAAACCATAGATTGATTTTACTGAGTTAAAACGTCCAAACGATCGACCATTCAAACGGTTTTAAAGTAATGACGCCAATACGCCAATACGCCAATACGCCAATACGCGTTCTCTTCCTTATCGTATTGTTCACGTGCCATACGATTGCGATCGCACAAACCGTTATCGATCTTGAGGCAAAAGCCACGATTCGATTCGATGGAAAGTCCGAAGTCGAACTGCGGGTTGAGGCAGCATTGATCGATGGCTTCACGTATAGAATCCCGGTTGAACTTACGGTTGGTGATGGTGTAGAGCTGGATGATTTGCACGGAAAAACGATCTGTCAATGTGCGTCGCTGCAATTCGATAGAAAGAGCATAAATTCAGAAACCAAGATGGTCACCGGCCAAATTCTGCTACGTCCGAAGTCGAGCGACTTGGTACAAGTTCTTGACGCCTATGGGACACCTCCTGGTGAGCTAGATCCAGTGGTCATCGGACGTGTGAAGTTAAATTGCAAAATATACTCACCAGTTCGACTCACACCTTCGGTGGTCGAAGTTATCGACAAACGTTTCCCTCACTCTAGCATTGAGTTACACGTTAGTAAGGGGGTAGAGATTGTCGAGGCAAAGATGATGGACAGCAACACCACAATCGGGGCTGTTTTTGACCACGACAAGAAACTTTTTAAACTTGAAGCAGGCGATTCGTTGACGGACACACAGGGTGAATTGATGGCTGAGTTTGTGTTCACCTACAAGGGCAAGAAAGCGAACTACGTCGCCAGGGTTCCATATGCGCCAAAGCCGGCTGTGCGTGTCGTACCTTCCACCGTCACATTCCGGGTTCATGCAGACGGTTACATCGGGCGATTGATAGTCATTGGGTTTGGGCCTTCGGAGACAGAGAAACCCTCGCTGATGCTTGAGATGCTTACGAATGGAGTATGGGAAAAAACAAACGTGGAGTTTGAGATCGATCAATTCGGATTTGGGAAAGCGATTGGCAGATTCGTCCTACCGAGTGACCAAAAGTTGGTTGACTTAGACGAGCGCGTGAAAATGCGTTTGGTGGATAAGGGAACAAATGTTGCTTTCGTTGAGTTGGGTGGTGTGTTGGTAAAATAATCTTTGGAGACTACTATGAGATGTTTTGGTTTGTTTGTTGCGTTACTCGTTGGCATTGTTGTTGTCACCATGGCTACACCGATCCGTGCGCAGGACGAGATTTTTCTACCTGATGAATCCCTTCCAATTGACGGGTCGGTAGTAGTGCTGAATGGCAGGAAGTGCATCGATCCTACGGGTTTGCAAGTAACAGCAAGATGCCCCACTGTAACTGAACAGGAGGCTGCCGAATGCCCGACGGGGCCTTGCTTTAGTTGGGGCAATGGATGCCAATACATCTATGGCAACAATAAGGCGTTACAACGAATTCAGTTGAATACTGGCGAATTTACCAATCGAATGGATGTTGGCAATTGGGGTACAGGCAAGCAAGTAGACTTGGCAGAAAAGATTGTTTGCTACAAGGAACGGCAGTGTAAATGTGAACCAGATGTTTTCAACCAATACCAGTGCAGATTAGGCGAATTTAAGGAGTACGGAATTGCCAGATATGAGATCACCAACAGGGATTGCCCGATTGCGATCATCACTCCATAGGATCGCTAGCGATGAAATACGGAAATGTCAAACTAAGGAAATGGCTTTGCCGTTCATGTCTGGATAGTTCTTCACAATCTCAGTCATCGAATAAGGCTAGATAGTTGCGGTCAATTCATTCAACATACATGTCTCAATGGCCAATTTCCCTCGTATGACAGAACTAGGGCGAGCGGCAGTCTTAAATCTACCTGAAACTGGTCTTGGAGATAATTGACGAATGTGCCAAGTTGCTGAGATTCCGATATTCAACACAGGGAGCTCAGTTCATGGATGGAACGATAGACGGCGTGATTCGCTTCTCAGCGAGACAAGTCACAGGTCAACAGAGGCGAACGTTTTTGGCTTTGGTTTGCGAACAGCTTTGTGATGGTAGTGCTCGCAAAGCGGAAGAGCGATTTGGTTGGGGACGGGAAGCCGTGGCTCGTGGGCTTTTGGAAAAGAGTG
>JAYTVM010000466.1:0-12809 GCA_043743995.1 Pirellula sp.
CCCGCCGGAGGCGGGCAAAGCCGACGGGAACGGGAGTTGGGACGCCCAATTGTATAGTACGCCAAAACGCATCCGTCGGGGACAAGCCCCGAACGGACGGGCTACCGCCCTTCAAGAATTGTCGCCTTACCGTGGCTTGATCACGAGAGTATTCTCTTGATGGTTCACAACCTCTACCTCGGTATCTTCGTCGATCCAGGACCCTTGACTAACAACGCTAAAAATGCGATCGCCAATCGATGCCTTGCCCGAAGGATTGCAACGTGAAAGAGTCGTCCCATGCCAACCGATAAACGTCTTCAATTCTTCGGTAACATGCTCCATTTCCACCAAGTCTTTGTCCGTCTTGGGTGGTTGCAATGCAAACCAACGGACCATGGGTAAATTGGCAAGCTGCTTGCGAAAGACGATCGCCGCCCCAAACAACGATATCACGATCAATCCAAGCTGACCAATCCCTTGAGATGTTTTTTGCCATTGATACTCATTCGTTGGAATGACAAAGGTTTGGCCAGCAAGGAGCAAGCCGGTAGCCAAAAGAATCAATCCGGTTACTCCGAAGACACCAAAACCCGGCAGAATGAATATCTCTGCCGCCAAGCACACGACCCCTGCCAAAATCAGCAGGATCTCCAACCATTCTACCGTGCCTTGAAAAAGGTGAATCCAAAAAAACAGCAAGAAGCAAATCGCTGAGAGAATTCCGGCAATGCCCATTCCCGGTGTACTTAACTCTGCACTCAGCGAAATGATCCCTACCACAAACAACAGCATCGATAGCCAACCTTGCCCCCCAAGCCATTCAACGAATTGCTCGGTCGCGTTGGTTCTCGTTTCAGCCGGGAGCTTGTCGATGCCGAATTTGTTCCCCACGGATTCCAATGAGACAGGATTGTCCGACGCTAGCCCAAGTGCAGAGGCCTGGTCAAACGACAATCCACCATGGAAGCTCACCGCGGCTCCTTTTTTCCACATGGGTGCTACGGGATCGTCAACTAACCACTTCGGCGTGTTCCATTGCTTTTGGCCATCGAATGAGTTGTATTCGAAAATCTCCAAGTCAGGGCAAATACAACCGAGTAGTTCGCCATCGGATCGCCCTGCGGATTTAGCCAACACTTGAAGCTCGAGTTTCTGTTCATTGCAGAGAGTCGGGGAAATCGAGGCTTCACCGGGGCCGCCTAATTTTGCATCCGGATGCATTAGGATCAAGTCGCTGCTTAACGGGATCAAAGCCGCATCGCCTCTGGCTGCACCTATGACGTAACTAACTACCTCCGCTTTGTCGGTTGGAATGTCGGCCAAGAACTGGGCTAAGCGCATGCTCTCGATTAAGTTGCCGCCAGGCGAATCCACTTCGACTAAGATCAGATTTGTCTCTGGCTTGGCAAGCCCTTCTTCGATCGCTCGAATGCATCGGGTGACCTGCCGATTTGAAATAATCCCCTTGAGATGCACTCGCGTCATCGTTCGTGGACCTGAAAAAACGGGTTTTTCCGAAAGTGGCTTGGTCAGTTTAAGAACTCTGGCCAACTGATCGCGATCACTGGCTTCGTAGGCCACCCATCGCCATTCGGTTCTGAGCTCTCTACCGGAATAAGCGGCCATTTGATTGGCCGGTACCAATTGCTTTTCATCCAAAACATCGACAGATCTTTTCTTTAAAGCGAGCTGTGGTGCCGTTGTGAATTCAATCACGTGCCCAACCATTTCGATTCGAATCAGCGATTCCAATGGGTCAATGAGCGATAGCACGGCAGCTGGCGGAAATCGACCTCGTCGAGCCGCCACGTCCAGATAGGCTTGGCGAACCGTCGTGTCGAGAACGGGTTCATCGATTCCCGCGTTGGCGATTTTCGCCAAACTGGCGATTGCAATCTCTTCGCAGCCCAAGGCGACGAGCACTGCATGACCACAGATCGATTTCGGTATATAGGCTACGCTGCGAATGCGATTACCCTTCGGTCCGCTTAGCCATCTGGCCAATCCCAAGGCTCGCACGAACTCGGTTCCTCGACCAATCGTTGTGCCATCGATATCGGTCGTCGAATCCTGCGTCCCGATAAACTCCAAGACGACGACTGAACGTTCGGCTCCTGTGGCTCGGTTGGCCACTCGGTCCAACGCTTCGATCAACTTGGACTCGTTGGCTGCCGATAACGGAAATTCCACGGGAATCAGCGTAGCGACCGCATTCTCCTCGGGCCTTTGCAAACCCACCTTCGCTTGGAATCCGAACGCGTTGGGAATCGCGACCGCCAATGCCAACATTGCTGCGATGAGAAAATGTTCGATTCGCACGGAAATACACATGGTTTGACTTCTAAGGGAACTCTGGGGAGCCAAATGCGATTGGCGCCTAGCTTTATTCGTTGCTCGCGGCCAAATCTTGATTTTAACACTATTCTAGCAGGCAGTACAAATAATCCAGCTGCATTGTTTAGGCGAGGGGCAGTTTGAAATCTACTTTATCTATATCCTGTGTGGCACGCTCTGAGGTACGAAGGGCGTGGTGAATCGCTAGAATCATTTTCCACACTTCCCACGCCCATCGCTCTGGGCGTGCCACACAGTGGACTGACCTGGTAGTTTTCTATCTGCCGCTCGCCTCAACGGCAGCTCTAACCTAGGCGGAATAAGTCCGCGTACTTGGGCTCCAGCGACACGAGCTGTGCTGCACGCTCGGACATCGCCGAAATCGTCAAAAAAGGATTGCAGGCGATCGCCGTTGGGAAAATGGCGCCATCGCAAACATACAGGCCATCATGAACACGCAGTTCCCCCGTCGCTTCATCAAGATCCCCGCCGCTCAACGTATCGTAAACTTGACCTTTGTGATTGATCACGCCGCTTCGTGGATCGTCGCTCATCCCGCATCCTCCCAACGGATGCACCGAGATCATCTTGTCGCCGAAGACTTTCAAGTATTTGTATTTGCCGCCATGTCCATGCGCAAGGCGAGAAAACTCCTCTCTTATTAGCCTTCGATAGTCGCTATCCAATAAGCCAGGCCATGAAATAAACGCGTTCCCGTTGTCTTCTAAAAACAGTTTGCCTTCTTGCCGATCGTGCCCCATCCCCAACATGACTTGCGTTTGATCGAGATCCAAGTCCTGCATTAAAAAACTCAAAGCGTTTGCGTAGGAGCGTGCCGCAACCCCCTCTTGGATCAAGACCCGGTCAAACAGATTTGGTCTCTCTGGAAAAGTCACATTGGTCTGAATGGTCGGTCCGATTCGTCGGCCTTGTGGATCCTGTGCGCTGAAGCCAGCGATATTGGTTGGGAAATCTGTTTTGCGCACAAAGCCGAGCGCGTCTCCATTGCCTGTCCAGTTGCAGCCTAACTGACGGGAGAAGTCGAGATGCTCACTTTGCGATCGCATTAGGATCTCTGAACTGCCGATGCTGCCAGCACCGAGGACAACAACACGAGCCGTCGTTGAGCCCTCTTGCTCCGTGTGCCGCCCTTTTTCGTCTCGGTGGAAATAGATGAAATTCACCTTCCAAAAGTCACCACACTTTTCAATGTCGCGCACCTCGGTTTGAGTGAACATCATGGTCCCATTTCGCCGAGCGATCGGGAGATAGTTCATGGCCAACGTGTTCTTTGCCCCAACATTGCAACCCGTCAAGCAATCTCCGCAATCGATGCATTCACGTTGGATCATCCCCTGGCGATTCAAAACCGGCAACGCGTGCCCTTGAAACGAACGCGTGATCGTTAGAGCCGCGGCTTCAAAGTGGCAACCGTCATCTCGCAATTTTTCGGCAGCCAGTCGCTGCGCCTTCATTTTGCAAGTCCAATCGATAGGCTCGCTCCGTACTCCCAACTCGTATTCTGCTTGATCGTAGTAGGGGGACAAGTAGTCGATTTCGCGTAATGCTTGAGGCCACTGAGTTTGCAAGAAAACTTCACGGTCCGCACGAAGCGCAACGCTGGCATTGATTAGAGAAGATCCGCCGAGCCCGCTGCCGCTGAGCACGGATATCTCGTCGCATTGGACAACGTTAAACAATCCTGTTGGATTGCTGAGGTCACGTTTATGGCGTCCGAATAGCTTTAGACGGGAGTTGTCGGTCACGTCTTTGAGCACATCGGGAAAGGTTCCAGGAACCCATTCACGTCCCCGTTCGAGCATGGCGATTCGCGTACCTGGATGCATTTTTTCGCTCAGCCGTGCGGCGGTGATGGACGCGCCATAACCAGAACCAACCACCAGAACATCGAATTGCCAAGGCTTGCCGTTGGGGGGCAACCCAAAAAGACACCTCGGGTCCGAAGCCATCGTTCCCCCAAATGGCCGCATGTTGCGGGCGTAGTCGGCTTGGGCGGTTTCCTTGTAAATGGATGACGATGACGAACGACGCGCAAAAACGTCCGGCAACGAACCGAGCGAGAGGTCTGCCTTGGCCGCTGGCGCCGAACCAGCCAAGCCTGCTGCGGCGATGGTCGCATTCTTGAGCAACTGTCGACGGCTTAAGTTTTGGTCAGGTTTCTTGGGGTACATCCCGAATTCCAACGTTGTAATGGGGCGCATCGAAAAACGGCGACGGTTTCGCGTTTCTCACAACGATTTATCGGCCCTTACAATCGCTATCGGTTGCAAAACGGAATCGACAGTAGTGGTCGACGCAGACCCCCCAATTTGCCATGCCAAACCCCACTTTTTTGTTAGCCGAAGGCGTATTCGATACCGTTCAAGTACGCCTGTGACGGTAGGATCAAACCGGAAAACCAAATTGCTTGGTTCCTTCCCACGAGCTACCATCCCAATCGATCACTCCGTTTAACCATCGCTCAACGTCATTTGAAAAGGCAGTTAACAAGACCTCGCCCTTTTCTTTGCTAGCTAAGTGAGGCCAGCCGATATGGCCGATACTGCTGCGATCTTTGGTAGTCCAAGCCCGACTGGCCGGGCGAAAAGCACTTCCCGGTTCAATAATCGGAGCATTTCCGAAGTCGCCCACCAAATCAGGGCGAAGTGCTAATACCATCGAAGTTTCCCATTCGCAAGCGTGTCCCATGTCTCGCTGCTCGATCGTTGGATCCACTTTCCAAGGTTCCGTTCCAAGCCCCCAGTACGTAGCCAGCAAGAGCAATAAGTCCTTGCGGATGCGATGACGTTGACGTACTTCAAACAGTGCCTGCTTGGCTGGGACGTCATTCCCGCCGTGCCCGTTGAGCAGCACAATCCTCTTGAATCCATAGGAAAGCAGGTTTTCCACCAAGTCGTTGAGGACATCCAAGTAGGTACGGCTCGAAGCCGAGAGGGTACCAAAGAAGTCCAGATGGTGATCCGAATTTCCTAACCACAGCAACGGAGCTATTAGAATCTGCTTGCTTAGCGATTTTTCCACGCGTTCAACGATTTCGCCGAGCAATAGGCTATCTGTCCAAACCGGTAAGTGATCGCCATGTTGCTCGATGGCGGCTATTGGGATTACGACCGGTGTAGATCTGGAAATGGCACCAATTTTGGGAGAGCTAAGTTCTACAAGTTTCATGTTTGCGTTCGACTTTGGATTTTTTTGGAATCAATCAGAAATCAGAAAGAAACGGCATTTTAGCAGCCTTGCAAAGCGGTGGGCGTTCGAGGTTGCTCGTACTCGATTAGGAGAAGTACGAGAAGTACGAGAAGTAAAGGAGGGTTAACGGCCCTAAGGCGAGGGGCAGTTTGAAATCTACCAATAAACTGGGTAGAACGGGTGGCACGGGTGGCACGCTCTGAGGTACGAAGGGCGTGGTGAATCGCTAGCGTCATTTGCCACACTTCCCGCGATCATCGCTAATCGCTTTGGGCGTGCCACACGGTGGCTTGGCCTGGTACGCTAGAATAACATTGCAGCTTCGAACGACGCATCCCCTTCCTAACTATCCTCCGAGGTTTTCCATGTCCCTATCATCCGATGTTTCAAGGCGTCGATTTCTTCAGCTTACGGCCGGCTGTTCCGTCGCGTGTACGCTTGTCGGTTCGTCGGTTCGAGCGAGAGCACAAAACGACAAGGTCAACCTTGCGTTCGTCGGCGTTGGCGGACGTGGAGGAAGCAACTTGAGCACGCTTTACGATACCGGATCCGTCAACGTAGTTGGTATTTGCGACGTGAACAGTCAACACTTGGACAGGACTGCCGAGCGCCACAAGCGAGCACGACGTTATACGGATTTTCGGCGACTGATGGATGAATTGAAAGATGTGGACGCGGTGGTTGTTAGCACGACCGAACATACGCATGCGTTTGCAACCTTACCGGCCTTACAACTAAAGAAGCATGTTTACTGCGAAAAGCCCTTAACACACAACATTGGTGAATCGCGACGAATCATGCAGGCGGCTGCGGAAGCCAAGGTGGCGACCCAAATGGGTACTCAGATTCATGGGATGCCAAACTATCGACGTGTGGTCGAGTTGATCCAATCCAAAGCGATCGGGAATGTCCACGAAGCCCACGTGTGGACATCGCGAGCATGGGGACTGCAAAGCAAAGAAGACTCTGACGCGAATAAGGACATCGTCTTTGTCACCGACCGGCCCGCAGAAGGCATGACGCCGCCTGCACACTTGGACTGGGACATGTGGATTGGTCCCGCTCCAATGCGACCTTATCACGAAGTCTATTTTCCCGGTCCAAAATGGTATCGATGGTGGGACTTCGGGAGTGGAACCATGTCCGACCTGGGCAGTCACATGAATGATTTGCCCTTTTGGGCGCTTAAGCTCGAGTCACCTAAAACGGTGGAAGCCATCGGTGACAAACCGCATCGCGAGATCGCGCCTGCTTCGATGACAGCCGTCTACGACTACGCTGCCCGTGGCGATTTGCCCCCTTGCAAAGTGTCATGGTACCAAGGCACACACAAGCCTCAGATATGGAAGGACAAAGGTATCCCTCAATGGAATTCGGGCATCCTGTTTGTCGGCGACAAGGGGATGGTTCTTTCCGACTACGACAAACACTTGTTGTTACCGGAGGAACAGTTCAAGGATTTTGTTCGTCCAGAACAGTTTATTCCGAATTCGCCAGGGCAGCACGCGGAATGGCTCAATGCGATCCAAAACGGTACGCCGACGGGAAGCCCATTTAGTTATGCCGGCCTCCTAACAATTGCCAACCATCTTGGCAATGTCGCGTTTCGATCGAACCAAAAACTGGAGTGGGATGCAAGCAAGCTTCGAGCAACCAATTGCCCGCAAGCGGACGAGTTCCTATCTCGGACCCCGCGGGCTGGCTGGACATTGGGGTGATCCCGTGGCGGACGCTGCCAGCGTCCGTATTGCCCGCTAAAACTGCTATAAGGACCAGAGTCAGCGGTCATGTTTTTGGTTTTAGGCACTCCTGGAAAAAGGGATTCCGACGCTAGCAGCGTCGGCCACGTTATGGGAGAAATGGTCACACGAGGGGACTTGCCGCATTGGTATGTACCTGGCGCCGCTCATTTCGTTACTTATCGCCTCGCCGATACGATTCCGATAGAAGTTCTTGGTCGTTTGCGAGCAGAACGCGAACTGCGTGTTCTACTTCTCGGCAAACGTGGTGCTGACAATTGGGACAACAAATCGAGAGCTCATAAGCAGTTCTTCGCAGCCTACGATCAATACTTAGATCAAGGCCTTGGTAAACGTTGGTTAGAGAGCGAGGACGTGGCCAATATCATTATCGATAATCTCTATCATCATCACCAAACCAAGTATCAATTGCTCGAGTACACCGTGATGCCGAATCATGTACATGTTTTGTTTGTGCCGATGGATACGGACGCTAGCAGCGTCCGCCACGGGGCTGACGCTACCAATATCAGTATCTCAAAAATGCCAACGGACCTAGTAGTCGAACAAGATTATTTTTCCGAAGAAGTGACTGATGTCAAAAGCCCACTAGCGAAAATAATGCATAGCTTGAAAAGCTACACAGCAAACGAAGCCAACAGATTTCTGAATCGAGAAGGTCGATTTTGGCAGCGAGAATCTTATGATCATTGGGTTCGCGACCATGAAGAGCTTGAGAGGATCGCGGAGTACATTGTTCAGAATCCAGTGCAAGCGAAACTCGTGTCGAATGCTTGGGACTGGCATTACGGTTCCGCTTACGATCGAAAACACGTCCGCGAAAAGCGACTACCCGAATGGTGGTGATCCCGTGGCGGACGCTGCCAGCGTCCGTACCGTATTGTGGTTTTGGACAATATGAAAAAAGGATTCCGACGCTAGCAGCGTCGGCCACGGCCCTGACTACTCGTGCCGTAGAGCCTCGATCGGGTTCATTTTGGCTGCCCGCATGGCTGGATAAATGCCGAACACCAGGCCGACCGCTAACGAAATAAAGAAGGCCCCAGGGATGCTTTCCGGAACCACCGCTGGCTGGACCGTTCGCACGACATCGGGGAGACCAGCCATTTGTTTGGCGAACCATAAATTAGCCAGTACTCTAGCGCCGTTGACCGCTGGACCACACAGCAGTCCAAACAGAATTCCTGAAACTCCGCCCGCTAAACTCAATACGCTGGTCTCAACCAAAAACTGTCGAATAATATCTCGACGCTTGGCTCCCAAGGCGCGGCGAATCCCGATTTCCCGTGTGCGTTCTGTAACGGTTGCCAACATGATATTCATGATTCCAATACCGCCGACCAACAAGGAGATGGCAGCGATCATTCCCATGAAGGCCATGAACATGGCTCGCGTCGTGCGAGCTTGTTCTAACAACTCGAGCGGAACCACCACGGCAACATCTTCCATGCGATCATGGCCTGAAAGTGCATCTTGAACCAATTCCGCAGTTCTCTTCACGTCCGAAACCTCGCGCACCCTTAAGGTGATTTGATTTAGCTCGATACTCTCGCCTTCCGAAGAGCTTGCGCTAAAACTCCGGACCTCATCTCCAATTCGCTGCTGAAGCGTTTTGATTGGGATATAGACATCGTTGGAGAAATCTTGCGCGGCCATCGAGCCTCCGATGGCTGCGGTAGCGCTCTTGGGCTCGAGCACTCCGACCACCAAGTAGAAATTCTTGTTTTGAGGCATGTAGATACGTTGGCCGATCGGGTCTTCATACGGAAACATACGATCGGCAACTTTCGATGCGATAACGCAATGGGTGTCCATCGCAAAGTTTTCAGCATCGGTAATAAAATGTCCCGACCGGATTTTGAGACGAGTCACATCCGCGTACTCGGGAGTGCAGCCAACCAAGCGACCGTCGAGTTTCCGATCCTTGAACTGAAACTGTCGTCGCATTTCCCGAATCGGTAGAGCGCTGCGAATGGTTGGAACCGTTGAAACCAGCAGATCGAAGTCCTCTCGAGTCAATCCATACGGCGTCAAGCCTGTGGCCGACATCTTTTCGCTCGGTGGCTTAATCGTTCGAATCATAATGGTATCGGCGCCGAGACTCTCGATTTGCTTCTGAGCCTCATCCCCGATCCCTTTGCTGATAGCCAACAGCCAAATAACGCTGGCCACGCCGATAAAGATACCCAGCACGGTCAGCAGTGATCGAAGCGGGTGAAGCCAAAGGCTTTTGACGCCAAGCTGTATTGTTCCAATCCAGAGACTCATTCTTCGGCCGGCATGTTATCTAGAGCGTACTTGGCCGCGGTATCGCGGATCTCCTGAGAATTTTGACGATCCCATTGCAACCGACCGTCCTTCAATCGAACGACACGTTTCGCTCGCTTGGAAACTTCGTCTTCGTGCGTCACCAAGATAATCGTCTTTCCCTCGTTGTTCAGCTTCTCAAACAATTGCAAGATTTCTTCGGCAGTCCGGGAATCCAGATTACCTGTCGGCTCATCTGCGAGAATGAAGAAGGGGTCGTTAACCAGCGAGCGAGCAATCGCGACGCGTTGTTGCTGGCCACCGCTCAACTGCGTTGGGCGGTGAGTGAGTCGTTCACCTAGGCCAACCAGATGGGCCAACTCGATACTTTTTTCTTTTTGCTTTTTGGTCAGCGACTTACCCTGGTAGAACAAAGGAACTTGAATGTTTTCAACAACCGTCAACTGTTGGATCAAGTTGTAGGCTTGGAAAACGAATCCAATGCGTTGTGACCGAATATCGGCAAGTTGGTCGTCGTTCATTTTCGCAGCATCGTCGGTACCCAACCATAGACTTCCTGAAGTGGGTTGGTCTAGACAGCCCAGCATGTTCAGAAGCGTACTTTTGCCCGACCCAGAGGGTCCCATGATGGCAACATAATCACCTTCTGGAACATCAAAAGTGACGCCTCGGAGAGCTCTAACCGTTTCGCTTTTTAAAACATACTCCTTTTTTAAATCGGCTACTCGGCAAGCAAATCTTTGTGCTTGTTCCAGTTGAGGTGCAACCATTAGTTGGACGGAGCTCCACGCGATGCGCCACTACCACCACCGCCGCCTCCACCCGAAGCGAACCGTTTTTGCAACTGAACGACCATCTCCGCTAAATCAATCGAACCATCCTTGTTGGAATCGTATTCGGAAAAACCGTTCTTCATTCGCTCATTGTCGGCGACTTCTAAAGGACTCAGCTTGCCATCGGTGTTGGTATCCATTCTTGCCAGCAAGGCCGCTGCCGCTGTATTCGGATCCATGTTTCCACCCGCCCCTGGAGGCCCACTCGCAGATGGTCCGTCTGTAGCGGAGCGGGGACCGCCGCCACCAGACCTCAGACCTCCGCCGCCTACTTGCTTTGGAGGAGCCGAAGCCCCAATCTTGGCTAATGTCTCACGATCATCGGTCTCAGTTATTTCGGGTATGTTCATCTTGTCGAGGTGGTTGCGGGGGTCAAGTACAACCATTTCTTGTGGACTGACGCCTTCTCCAACAGTCACAAATTTGTCATTCGTGGCACCGATCTTGATTTCGCGAGTTTCCCATTCTTTGCCCTTTTGAACCAAAACGAAATGGTGCTTCTTGGTTTCATAGACTGCATGGACAGGTACCTGAATGGCATCGGGAATCTGCTCGACAAAAATTCGAACCTCAGCCGTCATACCAGTTCGGATTTCCTCCGGAGGATCCAGTATTTTCACGATCACCAGATACTCTTTAACAGTCGATCCCCACGAGCTGCTTTGCTCAGCATATTTATTCACCTTGATCACCTGACCGAGAAGCTCGTTTGCCGTCGCCCCGACGTTGATCTTCACCGGCATACCGTCGCGAATCAACGTGATCCGCGACTCGTTAACCTTCGCCTTGACTTGCATCCGTGTTGGGTCAGGCAGCAGGAAGATGGTTTTCTGTTCTTGAACGAGAACGCCGGCGGCAACCACGAAATCATTACTACCGCGGCCCCCCTGCTTATTTGCGTAGACAACTTGGCCATCTGCGGGTGCCAGGACCGTGCAAGCTTTAATCTGCGCCTGTATCTCTTCAAGCTTTTCTTTCTCTTCAAAAAGTGTCCTTTTGTCCGAATCCAGCTTTGCTCGGGCAGTTTCAATGTCGCTATTGAGCTGAACCAGCATTTTCTCTTTTGTCAGCTTATCTAGAACTCTCAGCCGACCTTGGGCCGATTCCAGCGAACTCTGCGCGTTTTGTACTGCAAACTGCTCCGACTCGATTTGCAAAGCTTTGAGTGTCCCTTTGGCCGCAAGTCGTTCGGCACTCTGCAACGATAACTCCGCTTTTCGAAGTCCTTGTTGGGCAAGAGCAATCTCGCTCAGAATCGCTTTCTGCTCCGTTAAGTAGGTGCCTTCAAGATATTCCTGCTTGGCAATTGCGGCCTTGCTGACAGCCGCTTCACTGCTAATCAAATTCGATTCTATGGTACTGAGTACGATTCGTTTGTTCTGGGCGTCTTGCTCCAAGCCGGACGAGTCCAATTGGCACAGCTTGTCCCCTTTTTTGACGATCGTGCCTTCGGTAATCAATGTCAGGATGGGAGTTCCGCTACCCCCTCGACCCTTGACCTCGCATTTGACTTCGTTGTTGCTACTGCTTTCGATTTCGCCCTGCTCCAAGACGATATGATCGAACGGGCCTATCTGCACTTCATGAAGCAACGGATCATTATCCGAGGCGGCGTACATGCCCGTCCCTTTGGACTGCCACCATGTGTAACCACCTATGCCGCAAATGGCCGTCGCCACAATCAAAAAAACGACTGATTTGATAGCGCCTCGCCTGGGTTGGGATCGCTTGCGATGTTGAATTGACATTTTGACAGGTAGGGTTGGTAGGAGGGTGAGCTTGTCAAACCGGTTTCGATTGCAATGACAGCTTCAAGTATTATCTACGACAGTCAATTGCAATTCCACCATGAAATGACGGATTACGGTCCATTCGACACCAAAGATTGTCGTTGAAACTTTACAAACCCCTCGCACTCCCGCAAGTTTCGTGACAAAAGCCAAATCGAGGCAGCTCGACGTTGTAGCTTGTGCATCCACGCTAACGCGGGGTCATAGTCGCCTTACATTACAACCTTTAATACTATCGCGTTAAGGCGAACGGCAGACAGAAGACTACCAGGCCAGGCTAGCGTGGATTATTCATGAAGTTCGTTCTTTTTGGCAGTAAGTCTCTCTACCGTATCGTGTTGTGTCGATTTACAACCAAGCAGACTGCATTTGGTAACCCGATGCGTTCGTTTTGAAGATGTACGCTTTGATGTATTTCGGGCCAAAGGCCCAATCATTTACCTAGCCCAGGCCAACGGCCTGGGTGACACGCAAACACGAGACTAGTTTAGTTAGGGCTGAAGGCCCGTCAATTTGACAAACGGACGGGCCTTCAGCCCTAACATAATTGCGTTTCGCCAATTCCCAGGCCGTTGGCCTGGGCTAGGCAAACTACCGGGCCTTCGGCCCTACGCACAAGGGCGCAACTTCAA
>JAYTVM010000467.1:0-3651 GCA_043743995.1 Pirellula sp.
GGCGAAATCGGATTTTGGTCATCAGCTAGTCGCAATTGTCACCTCCTTGGAGAATTGCCAGAGCAACCATCGTCACATGATTTTGGGAGTCGACTGGCATAGACTGGGGAAGCGATCACAGACGAGCTTCCCCTCTATCTGTAGGAATACCCCAAGCGAGTTGCAGATGACGGAACTACTCTCCGAAGGAAACCTCTGCGTTAACTTTTGCGGGTCGCCAGGACAGAGAGTCAGAGAGTTCGTAGACAATTTTTTAGAGTGCGACGGAAACCAAGCGGGTTCCGTTCGTTAGCTAATTGCACAACCTCGAAACAGAGAGGTCGGAGAAACGCGACTTTGATCGCGTAAACCAAGCAAATCCTTGGGATAAACGAAAAACGCCCAGCGTCCGATCTCTCGGGCCTGGGCGTTAACAGGATTGGTCGCTCTCTCCGTAGAAAAAGCGAAAGCTCCCCCGGGTGGGCTCGAACCACCGACACACGGATTAACAGTCCCGCGTATTTCGCCATTCTGCGTGGAAAAACACAGTATATGCGAAAATGGATGTCCCTTCCAGGGGCATAATCGGGGGCACTTTTCAGAAAAAGTCCGCGAACTGATGGCGCTATTTCTGACCGTGCCTCCCAATCAACAGGATCTCATCTTAAGTTTGGCTCGAAATCTGGCTCCCGTTCCGCTTACCGCAATGCACGACGAGGAAAGGAGTGGACCTGCATCCGATTCCCAATCTACTTAACGACGCTACTATTTTGCGCCCCGATAGCCATGGATCTCGGGTCAGGGGGTGGAATATCCTCCGGAGCTTCGCCTGCTATCAAACCAAAACACTGGCGATCTTCGGCCAGAAATCGAGGTAGTTGGGTTACTAGCAAAGAATCGCCTTGGATCTCGCAATCTTCGAGTGCTATGATAATGGAGTGGGCTTTTGATTCGCTAATGGCGATGAAAGTGTCCCTGCATTCTCGATCCGGGATGTGACAGTAAAATTTGCCTATTGTAGGAAACGCGACCATGAACCTCCAAATCCAAGTACCTGCAAATTTGGAACAAGCATTGAAGCTACGTGCTTCAGCCGCTGGAAAGGACGTCGCTGCATTTGTGGTTGATGCACTCCGTGACGAGCTGTCGCAGGAGGAGCATACCATGGAAGCATCTAGCCCAGCTGCATCTAGTTTCAGTGATTGGCTCTCCCGTTGGCGACAAGGTGCTCCGAAAACAAACCACTTTGTCGATGACTCCCGAGAGTCCATCTATGCTGGTTGCGGTGAATGAAGTTCCTGCTCGATTCCAATGTTATTTTGAGGCTTTTCCAGGCTAGCCATCCACATTCCCAAATAGCGGAATCTGCGATCCTGACACTTCAGAAGGCAGGATTCTCGCCATGCCTGGTTCCACAAAATATCTATGAATTTTGGGTCGTGGCCACTCGCCCGATTGATAAAAACGGCCTTGGCTTAAGTGCGACTGATGCACGAATCACAGTCGACGAACTTCTTCTCCAATTCCCATTGCTTCGGGATGAGCGTGGCATATTTGGATATTGGATCTCGCTAGTCACGCGTCACCAAGTGAATGGGAAAAATGCCCACGATGCCCGTTTGGCAGCTGCTATGGAACGACATTCCATTACTTTGCTTCTGACCTTCAATGTTGGCGACTTCAAGAGATTTACGCCCATTCAAATGCTCGATCCGCAGGATATCGTCGCTGGCAACCTTCCGACTATCTAGATTGAGTCATCTGAGCCAACACGAGTATTGCAGCGAATTTGCATCAATAGCAGGCTCCATCGGTAACGAGCCAAAATAGCCAGTCAACACCGAGTGTCTGTTGGTGCAAACTTCCGTCAAGTCACTCCTCCAATCACCTCTCTCTGGTGACAGCTGACGCTCGATGGTTTCTCGTCTGAGATTTACTCACCGCTTTGCTCGATAGATTGCGTCGACCCAAAAAGAGAATGGAGAGTCGACAAAAAACGCAGTGTCGACACTCATTCTCTTTCACTGCAACGGACAGCGTATGGAAGCAGGTCAGCAACGCATTCGCGTAGCCCACCTGCTTCCATACAGGTGATGACAATCGTTGACATCCAAAGCCACTTCCACCGTTCAGTTGATTCCTGATCCATTTGCCATCAGCAGTATTGTATCCATCCAAGAATCATTCGATGTTTTGATCCAGAGATCGCATCAATGCCGAAAGAGAATGGAGAGTCGACAAAAACGCAGCGTCGACACTCATTCTCTTTCACAGCAAAGGACGGCGTATTGAAGCAGGTCAGCAACGCATTCGCGTAGCCCACCTGCCTCCATATGGGTGACGACAATCTTTGACATCCAAAGCCACTCCACCCTTCAGTTGATCCCTTCTTCCTTTGCCTTCATCGATACAGTCTCCATCCAAGATCCGCTCACCGCTTCGCTCAACAGATCGCTTCAAGGCAGAAAGAGAATGGAGAGTCGACGCCAAAGCCCGTCGACACTCATTCTCTTTCATTGCAACTGACGCCGTATTGAAGCAGGTCAGCAACGCATTCGCGTAGCCCACCTACTCCCATACGGTGATGACAATTGTTGACATCCAAGGCCACTCCTACCGTTCCGTTCTGTTGCATCTTCCATTTTTACCCCGAAAAGCAATTACTAAAAGGTGACGTCTCTGAATTGGCAAAACTCAAATCTGGTGGAGCAATACGATGAATGTGAAAGTCAACTTCACAAGGATTGATTTTGAACTTGCGCTCGAAAGGCTTTCTGAATCCAACGGCTTCCTTGCGGACCTTTGCAATTTCCCTGGTCGTTGCAGTTCCGTTGACACAATCATTGGGCTTTACTGCCTTCAAGAGCCTCTCGCTTCTCCCGATCCATCATTTCTTCGTACTCATCTGCCCTCGTTGCTTTCACACCCAAGAGTGCGACAAGAGCTATGCGACAAACTCTTTGCTCATAGCGAACCGACTTACGATCATCTGGCGACAATCGTAAAGTTCATCGTGCAAATTGCTTATCATCGACAACATATGTTGCAGGCGAGACACACTGAACGGGTTGCCCCACCAGTTTAGTAATCCAAGTCGCACATTCGCAATTCGACCGCACTCGTTCGGATTTTCCTAGGCATCGACTCTGGATCAAAGAGTTTTTTAGCTTCTGCGATTCTTGAGTCCCGGACGTGGCGGGGGCGACGAGTTTCAATGGGGATTGAGGATGCGGTCAAAAATAGTGAACCTTGGGGCACTGACCGCGAATGCTAAAGCCTTCAATCAAAACCTTTCAACCTTGAAAAGACCGGGCTTGGGGTTGGTGGAATGGTCCAACCCCAAGCTACCGGCAATCGACTGGAACTCTTCGCTCCTTTCGGCTCAGTTATTCCTTCGTAGGTTGCTTCCCAGCAGTGCCCACGTCCGCTTCACCAAGCAATTCGAGGATGCCAAACTCCCAGGGAGAAAATCAAGATGTGTGTTTTCGTTCACTTCTGATCGCTTTGAGCATCTAGGGCGCGTTTCTCAAAACTGAATTGGCTTAGCAGTTTGCTTTCCTCCAACATTACTCCCGAGAGAACGGTGATGCGTGGACGGTTTCTGATTTGGTTCAAACTCTGAAAGAGAGGCTCATCATGTCGCAAGACAAACCTGTACACGAAGTTCGATTG
>JAYTVM010000468.1:0-3633 GCA_043743995.1 Pirellula sp.
GTTCTATGACATGCTCATTTTCCTTGGGGTCACGCGCTGGTGTTCGATCGAATCCATAACCACCTACTCGAAAGTCATCGGTCCAAGCGGTCAAGTGCATTAGAGTTTGGTCGGGCAAAAGTTTTAACCTAACCATACCGCTTTCGTCGGATTGAGATTGCAGTTCCGTTCCGTAGGCCAGTGTTGCAATCAATGACGCTCCCGAAACAGGTTTGCCCACGTCGGTTACTTTCAAGTTGACTTGCCGCGACGGCACCTGAAGCGATAACTTGATCCCGTCGATTGCAGCTTGACGAAGTTCAAACGGACTAAAACTTTTGAATGCGAGTTGTTCGTCTCCATTCAACGAAGCCTTGAATGAAATCGAATAAAGCGTTCGCTGATTCAAGGGAACCCATAATTCGAAACGATTACCGTCGACTTTCGTTTCAATCGCATGTGCACCTTCGGGTGAATTGAGGCTTCCCACAACCGCTACGCCGATGGCTTTGAGTCCCGCCACATCGAGAACTCCGCCTTGAAGACGCATCTCGAGTTGTCTACCAACTCCGCGCAGCCAATCTTTTGGAGCATCTGCATTTAGAACGGTTTGCGACCATAGTAGGCATAAAAAAAATATGGGACCAGCAAAATTGGGGCGCATGATCAGACTCTCTTGCGTTGCGGACGATGCAGATGATGGACCAGCTCCTAAATATAGCGTAGTTTTAGTCGCATCGGCTTTTGAGCGACTCTTCGAAATTCAAATTCCTACTTGAGCAAGACAGTAGTCGGCTTCGCCGTGAGAAAGCAGGGACCGCGACTGGCGGTTGCAACCCACTGCTAATAAAAAATCCGGCAATACCTACTTTCGCACCGGTGGGCACTATCATCGGCTCCGAAAGCTTAACTACTGTGTTCGGGATGGGAACAGGTGAGCCTTTCGGATATGGTCACCGGGAGAGAGCCGCAGGGGCGGTAGCCGACGGGAGCATCTCGTTTTTTGGCTAATGCTATGTATTGCGATTAATTGCTAGCGATCACGGTTTGAGCTGTTTTTTCATTATACTGGTTTCCTATTGCTGCGTGGTTGTGATGATTTAGTTTTCATTACATCACGGAGGCTACTATGGGAGAATTGACTGTGAACGGTCGCGATGGAACGAAGGTCGCCGATGCACGACAAATGATGGGTATGTTTCTGGGCTAAGTGTTTGAAAAAGCAAAGCAATTGCAAGAAATACTCGACAATGATCCGTTGCTCTTTGAGCAAGTTGAGCAGGAAACCAAAGAACTTTTCGACTATGGAGCAGGGTTGTTTTTGTCGGGGCTGATCGCAAAGACCATGAAGACTGCGAAGCACCAACAACGTTGTGATGAGGTCCGCGATAGCACCTACCGAAGGCACCGCGACTAATTCCTCACCCGCGCGTTTGAGGCTTGAGGGCCTCGAACTATTAAACGTCAGCGAGAAGTCGATGAATGACGTGCCCCCAAGACAACTTGCTGCTGTGTTCGCCATCCACACCATTTCAGCCACATGCCAACGAGGCAAATGAACCCAACGTAAATAAGGCTCGCGATACTGGATACAATGGAAATCGCAAGCATGGTTTCGAATGCCCCGGACCTGAAAATACGCCAATTACCCGTCCCCCATGGATCGTCGATAGCAAAATAGACGGAGCTGTTTGCGGCAAACAGTAACCACATGAATAGCCCGATCGCGAACAGCTTCCAAATTTTGGTTGCCTTCCAACTCAGCACAATACGAATGACAGCCATGCTAACCAAGATACACCCCATCCCAAGGACGATCGCTTGCGTTAATTGAAGAACGACGCCGCTGTTGAGCGATGTCGACCAGTACATGGATGCAGCGCATGCGAGCCCGCAAACGGCCATAAGCTCTAAAAGTGTTCGGCTCGATGTGCGTTCAATCTGTTCCAGCTCCGTCCCCGCTTCTAAAATCGCTACTCGACCCCAATTTCGGCGAAGCAGCGCATAGCAAAAAGATGCGCCGTACAACGCTTCCCAGTAGAGCAAGTTAATATTGCGGGGGGCACTAAACATATGCAGTATGCTCAAGCAAAGCGACAACAACATGAGGCCGCATGCCACAATCAGGCGGAGGGGCCGTGTGTTGATCGGTGTCCACAAAAAGAGTACTGGCATTGCAATCCAGCACATCAAGATCGCAATCAATTGATGGACCGGCGCCTTTAGGTTCCACGAACCATGGAAGATCTCGGTGGTCAGGTTCATGATCGTCACGGCTAGGACTACCGAGATTGCAAATCGCTGCAAAAGCCCCCCACGCCAATACAAAACTGGGACAAGTGCGCCCAAGACCAGGCCAGGTATTAAAGATGACCCAATGACAATCTTTATCCCATAGCAAGCGTTCCAATAGCTCTGACCAAATGGAATATTCAGAAGTGAGACCAGCCAAGAATCTAGTTTTCCAAGGGCGAAAACACCAATACTCGCAAGAATAGCCAATAGTGCGAGTCCCGAGCTTCCAACCCAAAAGCTCTGGATCGATTCCTGTGACGGCAATACGGGCTCCTCATTCTCATTGCCTTGCAGAGGATCCAAATTATCATTCATGCTTTTGATTTTTGTAGGTTCACGTGGGATAGACTTTCAGCCACTATCTTACCTGCTCGCCTTCGAAGCTGGCAACAGATCTGGTTTTCAAAATCGGGGCGATCGATGAGGAGTTGGAAACGCAGTGGGGGAACAGTTTGGAAACCTGCATTACACGTGGCGGATGCTGCCAGCATCCGAGCCGACGCTATCAGCGTCGGCCACGGCATACTTCGGCCACGGCATAAAAAAGCCCGCTTGCATTTCTGCAAGCGGGCTTGTGGTTGTTGTAAAATCCGGCAATACCTACTTTCTCGCTGGTGGGCACTATCATCGGCTCCGAAAGCTTAACTACTGTGTTCGGGATGGGAACAGGTGGGCCTTTCACGCCTTATCCTTGACCTCAATCATGAAACCGAATTGAGCTTTGGTCGCATAAATTTCAGCGAGTTTCTTGTTTGGTGTTACCGGTAAATTGATAAGTGTCAAAGTAGCTAAGGCGAACGGCGAACCAGCAAAGAAAGCGATTCTCAAGGGAACATCCGAACTTAGCGGCTGGTACCCGGTCGAGGAAGGTTCGATCGAAATCCAAGGCTACTTGGCAGATCAAGGTCGAGGATTTTTTGCCTATGACCCTGAATCGAATCAAGCGGGTTATTTGAAAATATTTGGGCCGCAACCGAAGGAGATCAAGATAACCTTGCAGCCTGCTGGAACCGTTCGAGGCCGTTTGGTCGACAAACAGGGTGTTGCTCTGACATCGGCCCGATTTGTTAGCGAGTCCATACCTGAAGACAATAGCGGAGACACAAGTTTAAGAAATACGACGGACAAGGATGGTCGCTTCGAGTTACGCGGGGTCGTTTCCGGGTAAAAACACAACGTCTTAGCGATGATTGAAGGTCAGGGAATGATGGCCATCGCTATAGACGTTGAAGTGGACCCGAAAATGGGACTTGATCTTGGCGATATTGTTTACGATCCGAAGCAATAGAGCCCACGTAGCCGAGTCTCTCCGAGACTCGGAGTCAGCGTCTCAGAGAGACGCTGCTACGTGTATGTGAC
>JAYTVM010000469.1:0-12606 GCA_043743995.1 Pirellula sp.
GTCGTAACTCGTCCCATCGTGCGCGCGACAAACGGAAAGGAACCGCCGCAGAGCCCGGTTCGCCAATGGGCCGTCGAAAATCAACTACCAATCGCGGCCCCCGTTTCCATCAACGATCCCGAGGCGATTCTATGGCTGGCTTCACAACAAGCGGACTTGCTGGTCGTGTGTGACTATGGCCAAATTCTCTCCCGCGATGCGTTGACTGCTTCGAAACTTGGAGGCATTAATCTTCATGGTTCTTTACTCCCAAGACATCGCGGAGCGGCGCCAGTCCAATGGTCCATCCTGGCGGGCGATCCCTTGGCCGGTGTTTCCGTCATTCACATGACCCCGGCCCTGGACGGAGGCCCCATTCTGAAAATGGTATCAACGGAAATTGGCCAACTGGAAACCGCAGCGGAGCTGGAAGCCAGACTCAGCCAAATGGGCGTCCACGCGATACTCGAATCGGTAGCGTTGCTTGAAACCAAGCAATCGCTTGCAGACTGCGGAGATCTAGGTCAGCACCAAGATAAATCGCTCGCGACCAAAGCACCACGGCTTGCGAAAGAGGATGGCGAACTGAATATTCATTACCCGGTTCGATGCCTCGATCGTTTGATACGAGGCTTGCAGCCTTGGCCAGGTTCCTTTGCGCACCTACAGTTCCCCGACGGCAAGATGTTGAGAGTTATTTTTCCAAGGGCGACTCCGATAGAATTCGATGTTGCGTCTTTGCAGACGGCATCGTGGCAGACGGTACCGGGTGATTTGCTTTACGGCGATTCACTCAGGAGCTTGCTAGAAACCAATGTTGACTTTAAGGCATGCATCGAGCGACATGCGTCGTCTACTTTGGTTGCGGTTGCGAGCGATGGCTTACTGGCGATTCCATCGGTTCAGCCAGCAGGCAAACGGCTCATGTCGTCCGAAGAATTTTTGCGAGGCTATTCGCGATATTCATCCATGAAGATCGCATGTGTCCCGGGTTCCCATCCCTTACTCAACAAGATGTCATGCAGCTAAACTCTGTACTAACCGTTTTGCAGCAGATTGCTCCCTTGGAATTTGCCGAGAGCTGGGACAACGTGGGGCTACTTGCCGGCCATCGCAATCGTGAAATCTCGAGTGCCATGACCTGTTTAACACTCACCGCGACAACACTCGACGAAGCGATCCAAGAAAAGGTCCAGTTGGTGATCTGCCACCATCCGATTCCGTTCAAGCCGCTCGCAAAAATCACTGATGACACGACTTCCGGCAGGCTTCTACTTCGAGCGATCGAGGCTGGGATTGCGATTTATTCGCCGCATACCGCTTGGGATAATGCAAAAACAGGTATCAATCAGCAGTTGGCAAACATCCTCGGCCTCGAGACGGTGAAACCGCTGCAACCTTTCTCGCCAACCATGACGAGCGACGCATCGCTCGGTGTTGGTCGATTTGGGAAACTTTCTGCACCGGTCAGTGTCGACGCCGTCCTGAAACGCATTCAATCGGCCATTCCGACAATACAAGCTCGGCACACCCACAATCGGAGCCACTGTCTCACTCAAATAGGCATCGTGTGTGGCAGCGGAGGTAGTATGCTATCGCTGGTTGCACGACAAGGGTGTGATGCGATGTTAACCGGAGAAGCGACTTACCATCAATGCTTGGAAGCGGAATCGCTCGGCATTGCGCTGTTGATGATAGGCCATCATGCTAGCGAATCGTTTGCCATGAAGGACTTGGCTATGCAACTTCAGGTGTTGTTGCAGGAGTTGCGAGTGATTGCATCCAAGCGTGAGGAATCGCAGTTTTGATGATCAAAGCACTGTCATGGTCAAACTTGCTTTTTGGAGTGATCAAAGGGGTCAGAGTGATCAAAGGGGTCAGAGAGTGATCAAAGGGGTCAGGCCTCTTTGATTGCAATCAAAACAACCTAGCCTGATGCAAATCGACAATCGTGCCTTACAAAGTAACTGAACATGATACGTATTCAAAGAACAATAGAACGATTGGAATCGCGCAACATGATGGCGAGCGATTGGCAGAATGCTTCGCTTACGCGCGACATCGACAATTCCTCACTCGTCAATAGAAAACTGCAAGGCCTACCCTAAGCTACGTAGGGTAGCAATAGCACTCGAAGTTGCGATGGAATCTCAATGCTGGAAAGGTTGTCACCAACACGGGCGCAACAGACGCTGGTTATCTTTCCAGAAGCGACAAGCGAGTTTCCGATAGACAATTGGTGTTGGTAGGTGACGCTCTTGGTCCCAAGCGAGGCGATCCAAGTCTGCATTGAAATCACATCTTCAAACTTGGCAGGCGATTTGAAATCGCATTCGACCTTCACTCTAGGCCAACTGCAATGTGCACTCAGCGAGTCATCACGACAGGATGCATTGGCAGCGGCAACGCTTAATCCAAGTGAACGGAGCAAAGCATGTTCCGCTTGCTCCATGTAGATGATTAGCGATGAGAAATGGGCGATGCCAGCAGCGTCGGTCTCGCAGAATTCGACTCGACGCTCAGAAGTAAAAACCGAAGGCATTACTCTCCGACGTACGGCATCAACGCCATGAATCGAGCACGTTTGACAGCCTGGCTTACGGCATGCTGGCTAGCAGCTGAGCAACCTGACTTGCGTCGGCTAACAATTCGGCCATGACGATTTACAAGCTTTGTGAGCAGTTCTATGTCCTTGTAATCCACATACATTGGCCGAGGGCGTTTGCCTTCGACTAACAGCGGGTCTCGCTTCTTGATTTTAGTCCGTAGACGCGCCCTTTTTCGGGGAACTCTTTTTCCATTTGGGGGGCGACGCGAATTGAACATAGCCAGCGAGTTTAGTTAGAACGAAACGAAATGAAAAAACGCAGCGCGTTTGGGGCCACGTATCGTAGCCGTTCTAGAAAACTCCTTCAATAGCCAATGGGGGTGGATGTCACTCATTTTTTCATCCCTATCGCAATTCAGTGGTTTTCATGGCCTCCCTCCCGGTAGAATCCATGCTGCCGCTCGGCTAAGCACAACATGAGTGCAGGTATTTGAAATCGGCCCTGGGTCAGATTGATTCCTACAACCCGCAAATTCCAAGTCCGGCGAGTTCGCTGTTACGCAACTTCCACCCGAACTGACGAAGATTTATAGCGTGTATTCCGATGATATTTCTTGAGAATTCTTTTTTCAGGAGACCATCGTGAAAACAAGTATCCCCCATAATTCACCGCTTTATGAGACTTTTCGTGTTCTGGGACTCGGGTCGAATCTCGCCAGCGTGCAGGTTCTTGGCGGGGCTCTTGCCAGTCCAAACGTGTCGGTGCGTCACCTTGCATTGCAGACGTTGATTCACCGCGGCGGGCAAGCTGAGATGTCAACTATCCTGGAAAGAATTGATAACTGCAATGAAACCGAGCTGCCATTTCTTGCCAATCATGTTTCGTCGTTGATCGTTCCCATCGAGCTGGGGCTCGGCGACCGAAATCCACTGAAACGTCAACGGTCGTTGTGTGCCATCGCTAAGCTTCAAATTGCATCTCAATTTCATCATCTAGTTCACGCGGCCCAGTCCCCTGATGACCCACAGCAAATTGTTGCAGCAGAGCTTGTGCTCGGTTTGGCATGCAAGCTGGGTGCGGAAGCTCGCCGGAACAAGGGGAGGACTAGTAACGCAAACCGGGAACGGTTGCTTTCCGATCTTTGGCAGTCGATGTTGCTGTTCAACGACCACAGAATCTTGCAAATTGTTGACGCATGGCTATGCGCATCCCATTGGGAAGATAAAGCATTTAAAGAGCTCTTTCAACCAACGCGTAGCAATCCGGTTTTCAAGTTCGTGACGCGGCAACTGAAGCAAGCTAATCGAGCTCAATTCAGGGAACTGTTGGCAGGAGTACTATGGAGCCAAGCTCCAAGTCCAGAGGCGGTTCAAGAATTGGGTGAAAGGACCGAACAAGCCATGGCTGTCCAGTTCGCTGAATATTTCATCAAGTTTGGAATCTCCCCCATCGTGACGAAAAACCTGGCGATGAAGATCCCTATCCAGTGCATCGAGCAACTGGATTTTGCGGACAACTCCGTCTCGCTCGTCCACCGCTGCGCCTTGATTCAACTCTTGGCTGCAGCCGACACGTCTCCCGACAAAATCATTTATGGCATAACGAAACTTCTCGAAACCCGAGATTTCACAGTCGATCTCGCTTGCTCAAACGCCATCCGCAGTCTTAGATCGTTGAAGCCGGAGATTGTGGTAATGGTACTGAGCGATTGTTTTGATGCACCTGGCATGAAGCCGTATGATCCCCCACCTTGGAAATCCAGATTGCGAACAGCGTTGGAGAGCTTGATTGAACTTTATCCACATCAGGCCCCAACGGTTCAAAGCAGTATTGAATTTATCTTCTCCGATTTTCGGTGCGAAGAGCTAATCAAGCATTTGGACGACTGGCCGGAATCGCACTTGATGGCATACGCCAAAATCGTGCGCATCGCAGAAGTTGGGTTTGTCGAGTTCATAGAAAGGGACGCTCAGTCCCAATCCGCTGTCAAACGAAGTCGCGCTATCCACGCAGTTCGATTTCTCGGCATGGACAACGGTCTGGCCGATATTACTCTCGAAGCCATCCAAGACAAAAGCGAAAAAGTTCGTATCGAAGCCATCTGTGCGATCACCACCGGACGCAATCGAAACGATGCGATAGAAATCCTGCTTCCGCTCATACGAGATGAAGACCAATCGGTCAAAGCCGCCGCAAACTTTGCACTATCCAGTCTGAGAACTTAGCCATCCATGATTGACGAATTTCCCGTTAGGTTTTCTGCGATACTCCGCATTGAAGGATACGACCGCCTCATCGTAAAATGGTGGTGGGTAGGCTTTGCCATCATCTCCCTGATGGTCTTGCTTGCCGGCTGGCGGCTGACTGTCCAGGTCCTTTTGTGGTGGAACAAGCCTAAGTCGAAGCCAAGGGGCCTTTTGCGGCAACTGGTGCGTGTCCATCGGCTCAGTGCCAAGGAAAGAGCTCTGATTTCCCGACTTGCGGCGTTATTGCCCCGTGGGGTTCCGGTAGCAATTCTATTTGCAGACCCATCCAGTTGGGCTTGGAATCAAATAAAAGAGACAACGGTTCTCGACTCGCTGGAAAAATTGTACGCCAAGATCTTTGGGTTTCCTCGTGATCGCCAAGGTAGTTAATGGTATAAACTCGGGAATTCGCCTTGAATTGGAATTGAAACGTCTGGAGAGTTTTCCGTGTCCGAAATTGATAAAAAGCTTGCATCGCTTGGCCTATCTCTGCCACCGGCTCCGAAACCGGTGGGTCTTTACAAACCAATGCTCATCGTTGGAAACCTAGCTTATCTTTCCGGTCATGGACCACTCCAAGCGGACGGTAAGCTCATTCTTGGACGTGTTGGGGCAGATATGACCCTTGAACAGGGGCAAATGGCAGCTCGACAGACAGGTCTGGCAATGTTGGCAACGCTTCGGGCCGGATTGGGTTCGTTGGATCGAGTGGTGCGAATGGTGAAAATCCTCGGACTAGTCCGTTGCACAGACGACTTCGGACAGTCGCCAGCCGTGATCAATGGATGCAGCCAACTATTTGTCGACCTTTGGGGTGACGATCTCGGGATCGGCGTC
Source organism: Pirellula sp. (assembly GCA_043743995.1). Lineage (GTDB taxonomy): Bacteria > Planctomycetota > Planctomycetia > Pirellulales > Pirellulaceae > JBKCUI01. Next base: position 5,612 of record JAYTVM010000469.1, read on the forward strand.
CGCAGCGCACTGGGTACCAATGCCCTGCCGGGTGGTATGGCCGTCGAAGTTGAAGCGATCGTCGAAATCAAGCCATAGTCATGACCGAACGCCAAACGCTGTCTTTTATTTCCAAAGCCCTGGAGCGAGCGGGGCTCCATCCGAAAACCAAGTATGGGCAAAACTTCCTAGTCGACCTCAATTTGCTCGATATCCTCGTCAAGGGATCGGATATTCAAAAAACCGACGTGATCCTTGAGGTGGGAACCGGCATGGGTTCATTGAGCAAGCTCATGGCGCCTTTGGCGGGTGCGATCGTTACGGTCGAAATCGACCGCGATCTTCAAGCCTTGGCTGCAAAAGAGCTTCGAGGTGCTGACAATATCACCATGCTCTCTTGCGATGCGCTTCGCAATAAGAACCACATGCGAGAAGAAGTTCTGGTCGCGGTACGCGAACGGCTTGCCAGCATTCCAGGTTCTCGGTTCAAACTGATAGCCAACCTTCCGTACAACATCGCGACCCCCATCATCAGCAACTTGCTCACGGTCGACCCCTTTCCGGATCGCATGGTGGTTACTATTCAGAAGGAGTTGGCGCAGCGAATCATCGCGGAGCCAAGCTGCAAAGACTACAGCGCCCTAACGATATGGATGCAAAGCCTGTGCGATTGTGAGATCCTTCGTATCCTGCCTCCGAGCGTCTTCTGGCCGAGCCCGAAAGTAGACTCGGCCATCATCCGCGTAACGCCCAATCCAGCCAAGCGAAGTCGCATCGTTGACCTTGAGTATTATCATTCTCGTTTGCGGGCACTCTTCTTTCATCGTCGCAAGTTCTTGAGAAGCCAACTGTTCACGGCCACGCAGGACGATCTTTCGAAAACGCAGATCGACGAAATACTGGAAAAACTCGGTCTCGCTCCCAATCTTCGAGCCGAACAGCTCAGCGTAGAACAGATTATTGAGTTGCTGGAGGCGACCCGCTTAATGACCGTGGCCAATCCTGTCGCCAGCAAAGTATAAGTAGGGTAGCTTTACATGTTTACCGGTTTGGTTGAAGCGAAAGTGACTCTCGTGGACTCGGTGACTGAGGGGACCGGCAAACGCAAGGGCTTTGACCTAGGCCCGATTTGTGATGGCGTACGCATTGGCGATAGCATCGCCCTCAATGGCTGTTGCCTGACGGTTGTGGCAATCGACGGAACGAAGTGCTGGTTCGAATTGGGTGCAGAAACGCTATCTCGCACTAGCCTTGGCAAGCTTGAGCTGTCGCACCAGGCCAATTGCGAGCGGTCGCTGAAAGTCGGAGATCGACTGGGCGGGCATTATGTCACTGGGCATATCGATGGCCAAGGCACACTCGAGCGTCGTCGCGATGAAGGGGAGTGGTCCTACTTCTATTTTAATGCACCGGTCAGTTTGCTTCGGCAGATGGCCAGCAAGGGTTCGGTCACGATCGACGGTGTAAGTCTCACTTTGGTGGACGCCAATGACGATTTCTTTAGTGTCGCGTTGATTCCACATACCCTTAGTCATACAACGCTGGGCAGCTTGCGAGTTGGCGACCAAGTGAACTTAGAAACCGATATCCTTGCCAAGTACGTGCAGCGAGCCTTAGTATCGTTTAATAGTTAATGGTGTACGTGATCTCATTATTCGACACTAAACGACAGGAAAATTAAACGACAGGAAAATTCTCAGACCCAAACGGATGGGCGAACGAGCACGCGAGCGACTCCGCTACCCAAAAATCAGACGTGCAAGCCGGCCGCGTGACCAGTGCTCCAAGCGGCTTGGAAATTGTATCCACCGATCGGTCCATCGAGATCGAGTATCTCTCCCGCAAAAAACAGGCCGGGCATTTTGCGGCTTTGCATGTCCTGAAAGTTCACTTCACCCAATGCAACACCACCGGCCGTCACCTCCGCCTTCGGATAGCCTCGAGTACCTTGAATCGGCACGGACAACGCCTTGAGTCGCTCGATCAAGCCGTTTCGAACTTTCTTGGACATCTCCGCCGTGTGCACTTCGTTGGTCGAGCCAACCAAAGCGACCAAGGCAGTTGCAAGGCGTTTTGGAATGCGTTGGCTAAGCACATTGGTAATCGTCTTATTCGATTCCTTGGCAACATCGATCATCCATTGCTCACATGCCTCGCGTGAAACGTCCGGCAATAGATCGATCAACATGGCAGCCGTATGCTCGTTAGGCAAATCCGAAAAACAGCGAGAGACATTCATGGCGGTTGGGCCGCTACATCCCATATGGGTCCACAGCAATCCGCCTCGCGATGTCGCTCTTTCCATTTTTGCAATCTTGCCATGCTGTCCGGTGACGCGTGCGGTCACCTCGGCATCTTCCAAAGTGATGCCACTCAACTCATGAACCCAGGCTTCGTTGGAAAGCAATGGGGTCAATGCAGGGCGAAGCGGAGTAATCGTATGTCCCATGGCTTGAGCCCATGGATAGCCGTCACCTGTCGTTCCACAGCCGCTGTAGCTGAGTCCTCCGCAGGTCAACAGCACAGAATCGCAAGCGAAGTTCACGCTGGGTTGGCCTTGAATCTTTGCCGAAACTTCGAAGCCACCGCTTTCCAACGGAAGTGGGCGAATCGATTGGACTGCGGCACCAGTAACCAAACTGGCACCCTCGCGTGCTAACCGTCGCACGACCGCATCTCGAACATCGATCGCTCGGTCGCTCGCAGGAAAAACCTTGCCGGTTTCTTCGACTTTGGTCGGTACTCCCTCTTGATCCATCTGCCGAATGACATCTTGGGGAGACAGTCGACTTAAAACCGAGAGCAAAACTCGACCATTTTTTCCAAAAGCATCTGCGATTTTGCGGCTTTCGCAGTTGTGGGTAATGTTGCAGCGGGTCCCCCCCGACATCAGAATTTTGACGCCCGCTTTGTTGTTCTTTTCTAGTATCAGGACTTTTCTGCCACGCGCAGCCGCGGTTCCGGCTGCCCAGAGCCCGGCCGCGCCGCCACCTACTATGATTACGTCCCACCGCGTTTGCATGAATGATTCGCTATTGGTTCTGCACGATTTTGGATTCGACGGTACACTATATCCGAAGGTTTTGGCGACTTTCGTAACACGACGCCGATCAAAAGCTACCACCCAATCGAATCCATGTCGACCGAAGTAAAAAAAACAGAAGTTGGAAGTTATTTCATTTCCAATTACCCGCCCTTTTCGCAATGGACCGGGGACGCGTTGCCGGCCATTCAAGCTGCGATGGCGAATCCGCCGCTAAAACAACGGTCGGCTTCTGGCGATGAGGTTGAAACTCCGCTTGGTTTGTACCTGCACATTCCGTTTTGCCGTAAGCGTTGCAAATTCTGCTACTTCAAGGTCTTTACCGACGTCAACGCGGGAGAAATCGAACGCTACGTCTCGGCCCTAACCCATGAAATCGAACTGGTCTCGCAACAACCGGTGATGGGCGGCCGACCCTTTCGCTTTGTCTACTTCGGCGGCGGGACCCCGAGTTTTCTATCGGTCAAACAATTGCAGTCATTGTTCGACCGATTGCATAAGAGCATTTCTTGGGACCAAGCCGAAGAAGTTACCTTCGAATGCGAGCCCGGCACTCTCAGCGAATCCAAAGTGCATGCTCTTCGCAATCTCGGTGTTACCCGATTGAGTCTTGGAGTGGAAAATTTTTCCGATGCTATTCTTGAGGAAAACGGTCGTGCCCATTTATCCAAGGAAGTCCACAAAGCCTGGGAGTGGATTGTGGCCGCGGGTTTTCCCAATGTGAATATCGATTTGATTTCCGGCATGGTCGGCGAGACATGGGACAACTGGCGCGAGAACGTTCGCGAAACGTTGGAGCTTTCGCCTGAAAGTGTCACCATTTATCAAATGGAATTGCCTTTCAATACGGTTTACTCCAAGGACATGTTACAGACCCATCAAGCGGCTCCGGTCGCCGATTGGCAAACGAAGCGGGATTGGGTTCAATTTGCTTTCGAAGAATTTCAGAAATCAGGCTACAAAGTCAGCAGCGCTTACACGGTCGTGAAAGATCCTTCCAAAGTTAGTTTTTCGTATCGGGATAACCTGTGGCGTGGATCGGATTTGATCGCAACGGGCATTGCGAGCTTCGGGCATGTGTCGGGTGTTCATTATCAAAACGTACCGGAATGGCCAAACTACATCGGAGCTCTGCTCGACGAGAATCGGCTGCCAATCGGCCGAGCCTTTGTCCCAACCGAGGAACAATCCCTCATACGCGAGATGATTTTGCAATTGAAGCGCGGCTATCTGGACGTTGCGTATTTTCAAACGAAGTTTAATACCAACATCGTTGAGCGATGGCAAAGCGAATGGAATGAATACGTCGACGATGGCTATGTTTTGCTCAAGAGGGATGCAGTAGGAAGCTGCAATCGTGTTGAACTGACCGTAGATGGACTGCTGCGAGTCGATGGACTACTGACTGCCTTCTTCGAGCCGCAGTTCCGTGGAGTTCGTTATACATGAGCGAGACGCTCACGTTCATGATGGGGGATTTCGCAGCCGAATTCCCAACCGACCGACTTTATGCAAAAAATCACATGTGGGCCATCCTTAAGGACAGCCAAATCGTTCGGTTTGGTTTCTCGGCCTATGCCGTTAGACTTTTACAGGATATTTATTTTTTGGAGTTCGGCATCGAAGAACAAGCCGAATTGAAAAGCCGCCAGGAATTTGGCAACATCGAAAGCAAAAAGGCCGAAAGCGGGTTGTACGCACCCATGACCGGCAAGGTTGTCAGGATCAATGAGCAGTTGCTCAACGATCCGTCAGGCATTAACGTGGATAAATATGGCGAGGGTTGGTTGATGGAAATGCAAGGCGATGCGAGCGAGATGCTCAGTCCGTCACAGTATTTGGAACACTTAGCAAAAGCGTGGGATGTTGCCCAAAGAACCATCAAAGGGCAAGCCAACACGATCGATTCGAACGAGGAATAAAGAAAATGGTAAGCGCAAACAACGGAAGTTCTACCTCCAACGGTTTATTGATCGTGGTCTCTCAAGGCCAGAGCCGCAGCCCAGAAAAGCGAGCGCTTGAAGACTCTATTGCGACCATCGCGGCAAGTCTCCCCAATACCACAAGTTTGGTCGTCCCCCATTTGTACGATCTAGCCTCGGATAGCCAAAGCGTACTCAAGATGCGGGAGTGGACCGGCCCCATCGCCTTTCTGAGCTGGCTTTTCGATCGAGCCGGTTTCTGGGTCCTCGATCGCCATGAAATTCGTGGCCAGCATGGTGAGGTGCAACTGCTGAATCTGGACCTCGTCAACGACGAAGATGATGAGGAAGAAGACAAGGAAGACGAGAAGGCTGCCGATCGCGTTGCCAACATTGCGATCCGACCGTCGCGAAAGATTTATTCGATCGACATGCGGGCTGGCAGTTCAGGTGAAGTATTCGCAAAGGAGTTTCGACGCATTCTGACGGAGGAACAACTCGATGCACCCAAGAAAGACCTCTTGTCGCTCGATCGATTCTTGAATCCAACCAACTCGACGGCGTTGTCCATGGACGGGTCGGGGCGATTGGATGGAATCGCCAGCACCCCTGTTTCGCACGATTCACCGCTTGGAATTGTTCCCTTGCGAATGGACGAGCACCCGCAACGGCGCTGGTATCCAGTGATCGACTACAGCCGCTGCACGAACTGCATGGAGTGCATCGATTTCTGTTTGTTCGGTGTCTATGGAGTCGATCGCGGCGAGACCATCTTGGTGGAGCAGCCAGACAACTGCCGAAAAGGCTGTCCGGCGTGCTCTCGGGTTTGCCCCGAGAATGCGATCATGTTTCCACAGCACAAGACACCTGCCATCGCAGGCGCGCCCGTGGACGCTGGCGGATTTAAGATTGACCTCTCAAAATTGTTTGGAGCACCGGAACGGGACGAGGATCCCGCAGAGGCAGCCGCCCGCGAGAGAAACGAGCAGTTGATTTTGGCAGGACGAGCTGCGGTTGATTTCAACCCAGCGACTGCGACCCTCGAAGCCGTTGCACCGAAACAAGAGCGCAAGCCGGATGAACTGGATTCATTGCTCGATCAACTCGACGCGTTAGATTTGTAGTTCGGCTATTCCGATCGTGCATTTAGCCATTCCGCCACCCATTGATTGAGAAGAACCTGCTCCTTGAGTCTCGCTTGAGGTGTGCAAGCGGCTCGATAGCTTTCCGAATCCGGCAAACAAGAAATCAATGCATCCGCCCACTCACGTTGTTGCTTGTCGCTGATCCTTCGATCGCGTTTGGCGTGCTCCGATTCGAATTCGTTCCAGCCATCGGATTGAGAATCACGGTTCATTGGCGACGATTCTTTGCAAGTGTGCGATACGTTCTCGTTTTCGATAGATTTCTGGAATCGCAAACTGACACGCCAGGAGGTCCTCGGTCGAAATCAAACGCACTTGAATGGATTGGTCGATTTCAAACGATACGGATCGCAGCCGTGCTTCCGTAAAGCTAGGTATACCAGGAATCGATAGAAAAATGTCCACCGGGCCAAATCGGGTTAATAAACAGAAAACGCTTTGGCCGGAAAGCCATCCCTTTGGCTTGGCACTTACTTTTCCCCAATCCTCATCGCGTCTGCCCCATTCTGCATCAAGATCAATTAAGGCAATCTCGCAGAGCTGACGATTTTGTGGCGTTTCGTCGATGAGCAAATCGATGTCCTGCGTGGTCACCGGTTTGTGCCGCAAGAAGTAGTTCAAACCACCAACCAAAAGATAGGACACTCGATTGTAATTCATGGCTGAAAACACTCTGCGATAATCAAAAGGCAAATGATCCATCAGTTTTCAAATGTCTCTGCTATAGCCGGAATGTCGTGTGAATCTGCTCGTATTATATTCCAGCCTCAGCTAACGGAGTAGTTCGACTATCCTAAATTGGTTTTTGCGTTGCGATTTATCGGGAGAACGAGGCTCCTGCCGAGAAAAAGGACTGCGAAAGCTCGGTAGGAACCTCGCACTCCCGATTGGACAACGGCTCTTTCC
>JAYTVM010000470.1:0-3610 GCA_043743995.1 Pirellula sp.
CGGGAAGAAGTTGGTGGTTGGGCCTGCCATCCACCAGAAAAACGGGGAGACGTGAGACATGCTCGCAGTCGCGATCTTCAACGCAAGCGTGGAAGCACACTCCAGTTCTTCAATGTCCTCCACTTGAAACAGAGGCGCATCGGCTTCAACGGAAATTGCTAGAACTGTATTCGGGGATCCTATGACGGGAATGCTATCTTCTTTGGGAATGGAGTTCGCGTTGCCAATTCGCAGTCCATTAAGCCTAGCTTCGGACACGGGCTCTTGCTGGCAAAACGCGGAAGTGCTGCCAATGATGAGGATGCCGAATGAAAGCAAAATGAAACGGGCAAATTTTTGTCGACGAAACCGCAACTGCATAGTTCCTAGGCACCAATCTTACGCGTATCGTTTTCAAAGAATCGACAACCACAGTTGCTATCGGCGTGACAGGTAAGGCCGATACAGTCATAAAAATCGGAATATTTCAACACAGCCGGTTGGCAGATGTGATTGCAAACGAACTATCGTGTAAATGGCAAGTAAGGTTGTACCGCTTCATAGAAAGTGGGGGATTTTGGCTCGACGTCTTCCCCGTTGAGATACCTTTTCCACGTAGCAACGTCCCCTTTGAAATCTTTGCCGGTAAAGTCTCGAAGAGCGACGGAAGCGGAGTATTGCAGAGCAGGCTTACTGCTGTTTAGCTGTTTCGTCAGAAACTGCTTCACCTCGTCCGTTTTGTGAGGGCCAAGCGACTCAACGGCGGCCAAGCGAACGCTTTCGTTCGTGTCCGACGTTGCCATGGCTAAAAGGGTCTGCGTTGTTTCGGGGGTCACTTGGCTGCGTAGTGCATTGGAGACAGCCAATCGCACTTTATCATTTTTGTCTTGTGACAGTTTCATAATGGATTCGGTAGCACCAGGTTGCTTCATCGCTTGGGTCAGAGCTAATACCGCCTCGCGCCGAATTTCCGGACTCGTCTCCGTGTCTACCATGGAGATTATCAGGTTTACCTTTTCTGCGCGTTCGCCTTGCGGCATGTTTGGGAATCGACGACCAATTAGCCGCAACTCGTCGACCCGATCAGGAAAAACCGGCCCGCGTTCCCGGTCCTTTTTCCATTGGCTCTGAATGACAGGATTTAATTTCTTGAGCTCGTACAACGGCCCATCCACACATCCGACGATCGCTGAAAGTGCAAAGGGAATGAGGTAGTGACCCATACGAGTCGATTGTGTGACCGTTTGTTTTTCGTCCACGGAATCCGTCCCTGCCCATTGATTTCGAGTATGCACGCGTCGGACGATACCAAACACAATGGGGCAATATCCAGATCAATTCCAGCTGAAATTCGGGGGAAGCTTTGTTCCATGGTTGGATTGCGGATAGAATCGCAGATTATTTATTTTATCCAGGCATTTTTTTCGTTTCGAACCAATGTGGCACAATAGTTGGTTCCCGGATTCTCGGCATTGATAGTTGAGCGACACCTGCCAACCTAAAGAGGTACCCATCCATGTCCATTGTAAAGAAGTGTTTTTCGAGTGGCCTTATGACATTACGTTCCCTTGCGGATCTGATATTGTTCGTATGCCTATGGCAGAACCTAAATGCCACCGGACAATCCAGCGATTGGCCGGTCGGAAGAGGCAATTCGGCGTCGACTGCGACCGCCGACAGCACGATGCCAGCAAAGCCCGACATTTTGTGGGAATACAAGACGGAATCGGACAAATCTGGATTCGAGGGAACACCTATCATTTATCAAGGGAAAGTCTTCGTCGGCGACTTCGAAGGCACCATTCATGCGATTGACCTTCGCACCGGAAAAGCTGTTTGGACAGTAAAAAAGAAGGATGGTTTTGTTACCTCGGCAGCGGCCAACCAAGGCTGCATCGTCATCGGAGATTACAGCGGTATGGTCTATTGCTTGGATGCAAAAACCGGCAAGGAGGTATGGGCTAAGGATATCGAGCAGCAAGTTGCCAACGGTGGAAACTTCTACGAAGACAATGTACTCCTAACAAGTGAAGGAGGCACGATGTTCGCTATGGATATCAAGACAGGTGAGCCGAAATGGAAATTTGCAACTGGCGATCAATTGCGCTCGTCGCCAACGATTTGGAAGACTTTTTCGTTGTTGGGTGGATGCGATGGTAAGTTGCACAAAATCGATTTGATCAAAGGTGAATCAACCGGTGATGGAGTTCCACTCCAAGCGCCGACGTTGAGCACACCGAGTATTATTGGCAAAATTGCCATCGTTCCCACTCAGCCTGGCGTAGTACTGGCTATTGATGTCGAAACCGAGAAGATCCTTTGGACCTTTGCTGAGGAATCGCAATCCAATGATATCAGATCATCGCCAGCCACATTGGGGAAATACGAAAACGGACAATTGAGCGGAATCACCGTTATTGCAACGAGAAATCGCCGCGTTCTAGGGGTCGAATTGCGCAACGGAAAAGTTCTTTGGGAAGCCGTTCTTAAAAAGCGGACGGAAGGTTCGCCGGTCATTTGTGGCGGCAGGGCTTGGATCGCTGCGATGGACGGAATGCTATATGCAATCGATTTAGAGACCGGTAAGGAAACGTGGTCGTACCAGATGTCTGGCCAAATCCTTGCCTCGCCAGCCATCGCCGACGATAGACTCATTATCGCAACGGAAAAGGGAAGTGTGTTTTGCTTCGGCCAAAAGTAAAAATTCGCAATCAAAAAAGATAGATTGCCCTCGCAAGTTTGGGCTTACGTTGAATGCAATGGATTTGCTATGCAATAAAGTGGCGTGAGAACAAAAAGCGTCTCACGCTTTCCGACGACATTGACGACATTGATTGCATTGATGCCCACACCCATGGCAAGTCGAAAATCGAATAGCAAAGCGATCCTATGCGAGCCAAGAGGCGAATCCCAATGGCAAACGTCTGTACGCATGTTGATTTTGTTACTTTGCGGCCTTGGATTAGCCGGTTGCCAACGATTTCCAGGCAGTCAAGCGATGCGGCAGTATCAACTCGAGAGCGACCGACTGCTCGCGGAATTCCGTGCACAAAAAAAACGTGCTGAAGAACTTGAAGCTCGCAATGGCCAACTAGAACAAAGGCTTGCGGAAAGCGAAAAGCTACTTGCACGCGGCCAAGTTGGAACATCGAGTCGGAGCACAGCCGGCAATACGAATCGAAGCCGGACCGATTCCGAATTGATGATTGGAGATGCACGTGGGGGCGGAAGTGGCATCAACAATCTGTCCGATGCAAAGTCATCGCGGACAACGGGACGAGTCCCAGCAAAAATCCAAAGAGCTGGGCTGCCTGATGCTTTTCCCTCGACCAGCGGCCAGCTGACGTCTGGAAATCGGAGCGATCCATACTCGCTTGGTGGTTCTAGGGATTTGCGGGGGGACCCCAAGAGCGAATCCCAATGGCGTCCCGTTAATCGCGGGCAATGAAGGAGCGCCTCGTTGCCCCGACCTCCGTAGGCCCGTCCGCTCCGCGGCGGGCGGTCAGCGTAGTCGGAACCCCACTAACTGATTCTCTTTAATTCTACGCAAACATGAGAATCGCCGCAGAGAGACATGCCCAAACTACTTTCTTCAACCATCCTGCGAAATCAGCTACCGACGAAGCAGCCA
>JAYTVM010000471.1:0-1128 GCA_043743995.1 Pirellula sp.
GAATACCGTGATTGGTTGTTTGTTCTTTGGAGTATGGCTAATTGTCGGCCATATCATGACGGTGGATTATTTTTAGTAACTGATTGACGGTCGTAACGATTAGCCATCTACTTAGTCGTTCTGTTCCTGAACATGTTCGCTCAATCGCTTGACTGACTCCATCTCGATGGCCCGTGAAATCCGTTTGCCCAAAATCAAGTTCTGTGGCTTGACCAGGACAGCGGACGTATCTGCGGCCATCGAATGCGGGGCGGACGCCATCGGCTTGAATTTTTACAAGCCGAGTCCTCGCTACGTTTCGCCCGAAGTCGCCAGCGGATTGAGCCTGGTTGCCGACAAGCTGGTTATGCGAGTCGGCGTTTTCGTCAACGCGTCACCCCTTGAGGTGGACGCGGTGCTGGCCATTTGTCCTCTCGATTGTATTCAGTTGCATGGCGATGAAACTCCAGAGTGGATCGATGAAGCCTTAGCCATTCCTTCCCTAAACTCGGTAAGGTTTCTCAAAGCTGTCGCTTGGCGGGATCAAGCCGAGGACAGAAAGTCCGTTTTAGCTTGGACTTCAAAAAAACATTCGCGATTGCTCGGTCTTTTAGTGGATGCGTTTGACCCGGTTCAGCGCGGCGGTACCGGCAAGACGGCTCGCTGGGATTTACTTTTTCCGCGGCCGATCGAATTACGAAATACGCCAATTTTGCTGGCTGGCGGCCTGACGCCGGAAAATATTTCCAAGGCCATCACAACCGCAAAACCAGACGGAGTAGACATAGCCTCAGGCATCGAATCCGCTCCAGGAATCAAAGATCATTCCAAAATGCGAGCAATCGCGGAAATTGCTCGGCAAAGCTTCCGCGAAGGATCTTAAAACAGGCTGGCAGCCTGTTCTACGGTGCCAATGGGCATTTTAGGGAAACCTTGCTAAACTAACGGCTTGGAAATGGGGACTGGCCGAAAACGGAATGGCTTGGACCCCTGTCGCAGTGTGGCACTAGGTCGGTCGATCGCATGCAACACCTCGCCTTTTCTACCCTTGAACAATTTGAATCGGTTTGCCCATGAGTTTGGACCAATACAGTTTCTGCCCTTGCGGCAACGGAAAGAAGATCAAGTTCTGCAAGTGCAACGAGCATT
>JAYTVM010000472.1:0-47536 GCA_043743995.1 Pirellula sp.
CAACGCGTTAGCGTGCGGGCTGTTGGGCTAGTAATCACTCGCAAATCCGGCCCTCACGCTAGCGCATTGAGGCTCAAATTTGCAAAGTGAGTGCCATTGCGCGCTAGCCGCCGGTTCCATAGAAACACCGGCGGCTAGCTAGCGCCTTGCCGCACACAAGTAACTAATTCTTGATGCGGACGAACCACTTGTGTAAGTTATAGCGGCCGCTCGCTGTGCATCCTGTTCCTTTCCTTTGCAATCGAAAGCAAAACACAATGAAGTTTGTTCGCTACCAAGACTCCTTTGGCGCAATATCCTATGGTTGTCGCCACATCGACGGAAAAACCACGCGGATCCTGGGTGACATTCTTGGCGATTACAAGGATTCCGGCGAATTTGTCACACCGGCGAAACTGCTGGCTCCGATCGAACCCCGCGACATCCTGTGCATCGGCCTCAACTATCGGAAGCACGCCGCCGAGGGAAACAAGCCCATTCCTGAGTACCCCGTCGTCTTCATGAAGAACCTCGGCACTCTGCAAAACCCAGACGATCCCATTATCCTCCCGAGGCGATTGCGAAGCGACTCGGTGGATTACGAATGCGAATTGGCCGTTGTGATCGGACGGGAGTGCTACAACGTACCGAAAGACCAGGCGCTGGACTACGTTCTGGGCTACACCTGTGCCAACGATGTAAGCGCTCGCGACTGGCAGATTGAAAAGGGGGGGAGTCAATGGTGCCGCGGTAAGACCTTTGCAACCTTCTGTCCGCTTGGGCCATGGATCGTCACACGCGACGAAATCCCTAATCCGAACGCGCTAAGCATCAAAACCGTGCTCAACGGTCAGACGATGCAGGATTGGAATACGAGCGATATGATTTTCGATGTGCCGACGCTGATCGAATTCCTGAGCGGCAGTACACGCTTATTGCCAGGCACCATCATTCTGACAGGGACGCCGCACGGAGTCGGCGCCGCACGCAAGCCGCCGGTTTTCCTCAAACCCGGTGACCAAGTCACGATTGAAATCGGAGGCATCGGCTCGCTCACCAACCCCGTGATTGAGGAGTAGTTCGCTCGAACCTTAGCTTGCCATAGGAATCCGTTGGGAAAGAGTGCTTACCTGCGATAACTTATGGATGTAGTCGCCAAGCACGACCAGAGCAAACGCGCGAGACCAAGATCGCTTGTTGGGTTGTCGGAGGAATTCCTTCCAAATTGAGTGGACGCCATCGCTGTCGACCATTCCCGATTCGGACAAGTAGCCAATACTGGTCTCGCACAATGGCCTCAGTTCCCCCACCATCCAATTTTCGATCGGCAAACTAAATCCGGTTTTGGGGCGGTTCAACACGGTTGTTGAGAGCTCATTCTTGAACGATGCACGAAGCAAATGCTTGGCCTGGCCGTGAACTGGAAATCGGACGGCATCTGGCAACGTATGAATCCAATCGAGCAGCCTTTGGTCAAGAAACGGGACTCGTAATTCGAGCGAATGGACCATCGAATTTACGTCCGAATCCCGCAGGAGGACATCGCCTTGGTAGTACCGCGTCTCAGCGACCGATACGGCCCATCCTGGCGAGCTATCGTCGCGAGGTTGCCAATCCATCGATGCCAAGGGCAAGCCACATTCGGTTAGGCCGAGCGACTCAAAATTCAAACCAAGCGAAGCGAGCTCGCGGTTGCTCATTAGTCGGAGACGCATGGTAGCTAATTTACCGATCCTTGGTTCGATCGCAAACATATCTTGCAGCTTTTCGGAGACCTGTCGTGGCTGCTGCAAAGTGGCAAGATGAGCCAACTTGCGGCGCACACTACTCGGAATCCAACGGAGATGGTGCGCCAGCCTTGCGATTCGTGGCACCTGCTGAAAACTTGGATAGCCACCAAACAGTTCGTCCGCGCCTAATCCACTTAAGGCAACCTTGATTCCATACTTGCGAACAGCCTTGGATATCAAATATGTGTTGAGACCGTCAATGGATGGATGATCCACGGATCCAAACTATTCCATCGTTGCGTCCAACGCATCGTGTTTGCTGACGCGTATAGGAACGTGTTCCATTCCAATACGAGCAGCCGTCTCGCCGGCGATTTTCGACTCATCCATATCGGGCTCATCGTCCAGGGTAACAGTAAACCCCCGAACCTCTTTGCTGTAAGCGTGCGCGACACTCGCCAATATGGTGCTGTCAACACCAGCCGACAGGAAGACACCCACTGGAACATCTGCGATCAAATGGTCACTTACGGCAGACTGTAGTAAATCGCGGGTGTGAAGGATAGCGTCACCGATGTCGGTGTTGAAATCAACTTCGGGCGGAGTCCACCAGACGCGCTCACGATGAAGCCGAACACTCGAATCGGTCGCTCGATATTCCCTCCAGCTGCCGGGTTTCACGGAATAGATGCCTGAAAAAAGACTAGTCGGTTGAGCCACCGCACCATACGCGAAAAAATTGGCGACAGCTGACGGAGACACGGTGGCCGTCGTCGCCCCCGAGGCAAGCAGAGCTCGCACTTCGCTCGCAAAAACCATAGTCTTGTCGGATTCAAGATAGTAGAGTGGCTTGATCCCTGCTGGATCACGGGCCAGAACCAGCGAATGGTTTTCCCGATTCAGATACGCAAAGGCATACATTCCTTGAATGTGCCGAAGGAATTCAACACCATGCCGACGGAGTCCCCTCAATAGGACTTCGGTATCACTATGACTTTTGAATTCGTCCCCTTCTTTTTCTAATTCGCGACGGAGTCTCTGAAAATTATAAATGGTGCCATTGAAGACAAGTCAGTGAAGCCCATCCTCGGTCGACATGGGTTGCTGGCCCAGAGGGGAAAGATCCAAAATGGCGAGTCGTCGATGACCGAGTCCAATTTTCATTCGACCAAAACGATCCAACGTCTCGCCAGTTGAATCCGGTCCGCGATGAATCATCGCATGCCCCATGCACAGGACGGAGGCGTAGACGAATTCTCTATCCTCGTTGATGATTCCAGCGATTCCACACATGTTTTATGGGGGTACAGGCGTTGTGCAGAGTTTGCAAAATGGGCATAAGAAATAATTTTTTGGAAAAATAAGAGTAGCAGCTTGGTCAAACGGTTGCAAATACATTCACTCAGGTTCAGCTTTTTGAAAAATAGTGGCTTGGCAGGAAATGCTCGAAAACATCAAGGAAAATGTGTCGACAAATCACTTAAAATCGGACACTTCTCGCCGAACGCCACCATTTTCGACTACCGATAGCGGAATGCGTCAAGCGTTTCGTTGCGTTTGCGGCTGGTGCGAGTGCTTTGAAAGCCTTGACGGCTTCCGCTACAAGAAAGCAAGCGTTTGTAGTATTTTGGTGGTGATAAGCGAGAAGTGTTTAAAATCGGGTGAAAAAGACTTGACGAGCGGCACAGGAAAGGTGCATTATGAACTTATTCTGCGATTCGCTTTGCGAAGATACGAGTGATCGTTTCACCATGAAAGTACTGCCATGCCCACGCAAGTCACTTATCCCGGTGTGTACATTGAAGAGGTTTCTAGCGGCGTACGGACTATCACCGGCGTTGCCACTTCGATTACGGCCTTCGTAGGCAGAACGTTGCGAGGGCCTGTCAATGAGCCGGTGCGTGTTCAGAGTTTTGCTGAGTTCGAACGCAAGTTTGGGACACTGTGGCGCGACAGCACATTAGGTTATGCGGTGAGTCATTTCTTCAGCAATGGTGGAGGCGATGCGCTGATAGTTCGTGTGCACAAGGGCGCTACTGCTGCAACCGTTTCGTTTAATGGATTGGAACTTGTGACCGCCAACCCCGGCCTCTGGAGCGAGAGTTTGCGTATTCGCATTGACCACAACACGCGTCCATTGGTTGCGGGAGAGGGAGTAGGCACGTTGTTCAATCTTACGGTGCGTGACACGGGAACTGGCGCGACCGAGACTTTCCTGAACGTATCAACGGAAATCGCGAATAAGCGGTTTGTTAAAAGCGTACTGGAGCAGGAATCGAGGTTGGTTCGCGTCAAGGGCATCGTCCCAGCGTCGCGCCCCAATCCGCCAAACGCAACTCCCCCCGCTGGCGCAGATCCGATGACCGACAACGCTTTCTCGTTGGCATTTTCGAACGATGGAAGCGACGGTGATCCAATTACGGACGCCGAGATTTCGGCGCCCACGTTGGAAGCATCGAAACAAGGCATTTGGGCGCTTGAGACGGCTGATTTGTTTAATTTGCTGTGTATCCCACCACTCGGAAATGCTCCTAGTGGGAATGTGGGGTCGCAAACGCGATCGGCTGCGTCGGCCTATTGCCGAAAGCGGCGAGCATTATACATCGTTGACCCTCTTGATACCTGGAACGAGGTCGCCAACGTAACGGCTGCGGCAACGGGATTAGACAGCGCGAACTGGGGCCTCGCGCGAAATGAAAATTCAGCGGTGTACTTCCCAAGGATACGCTTGCCGGACCCATTGCAGGACGGCCGGTTGACTGAGTTTGCTCCTTGCGGTGCAGTTGCGGGTGTGATGGCCCGCACCGATGCCACACGAGGTGTCTGGAAAGCTCCGGCAGGAATTGAAGCAACTTTGATTGGGGTGTCCGAGATTTCGATAAAGCTCAACGACGGCGAGAACGGACAACTCAATCCGTTAGGGGTGAATTGTTTGCGAAGCTTTCCAGTGACCGGCCGAGTCGTTTGGGGAGCCCGTACTCTTCGCGGTGCAGATATGTTGGCCTCGGAATGGAAGTACGTGCCAGTGCGGCGACTGGCCCTTTACATCGAAGAAAGCCTATATCGAGGCACGCAGTGGGTTGTCTTCGAGCCCAACGATGAACCTCTTTGGTCGCAGATTCGGCTCAACTTGAACGCCTTCATGCAGAGTCTGTTTCGACAAGGTGCCTTTCAAGGCAAGTCGCCCCGTGAAGCCTACTTTGTGAAATGCGACAAGGAAACGACCACGCAGGATGACATCAATCAAGGCATCGTGAATATTGTCGTGGGCTTTGCCCCTCTGAAACCGGCTGAGTTTGTGATCATCAAGATCCAACAGATTGCTGGCGAAATCGTAACTTAGTGAGTTCCATCGACGAGCATTCCATGGAGAAGCAACATGGCTCAGTTCAGTGTCAATGCGCAACGATTCGACCCTTATAAAAACTTCAAGTTCCGCGTGAAGTGGGACGGTCGTTACGTGGCTGGTGTCAGCAAAGTGGGTGCTCTTAAACGATCGACGGAAGTCGTAGAACATCGCGAAGGGGGTGATCCCAGCACGGGCCGCAAATCCCCCGGACGAACCAAATACGAGGCCATCACGTTGGAACGTGGCGTTACGCACGACAAGGATTTCGAGCAATGGGCCAACAAGATCTGGAACTTTGGCGCAGGCTTAGGTGCGGAAGTTTCACTCAAGGACTTCCGCAAAGAGATTATTATCGAAGTCTACAATGAGGCAGGCCAGCTAGCGATCGCATACAAGGTTTTCCGCTGTTGGGTCTCCGAGTTTCAGTCTCTGCCGGACCTCGACGCCAACGCGAATGCGGTCGCCATACAAACGATCAAGCTAGAAAATGAGGGCTGGGAGCGCGACACGGCGGTGACCGAACCCAGCGAACTCACCTTTACGGAGCCTGCCTAGGTCATGTTCCGCCTGACGCCCAACGACCTTGTTCGAATCTGGGAAACCGGCGAAAGGCAGACTCCGGTGGAACGATGCTTGACCATCCTATCCATAGCCTGCTCGGATCAAACTTTCGATCAGTTGCTCGACCTTGGTCTCGGACAGCGAGACAGACTATTGCTACTGCTTCGCCAATGGCTTTTCGGCCCACACTTGACAGGATTCACCGAGTGTCCGCAGTGCGATCAGCGAATGGAGTTCACGCTGGGAATTCCTGAGGTGTGTCGAACTGATTCGATTGAGTTCACTTCAAGCGAACATGTATTTTCCACCGGTGGATTCGAGTTGCGATTTCGATTGCCTCGGAGTCGCGATTTGCTAACCGTTTCCTCCGACTCAAATCTAGAGCAAGTAAGTCGATTTCTGGTGCAACGTTGCTTGGAGTCGGCGTGTTGCGATGGAAAAGGAATTCGTGTTGAAGATCTTCCTAACGCGGTCGTCCAGCAATTTGCCGCCCGGATCGCCGAGTCCGATCCGTTGCAGGAGATATTGCTGGACATGACCTGCCCAGCCTGCAATCGACGCTGGCAACCGCTCTTGGACATAGGCCAGTTCTTGTGGGAAGAATTAACTGCCTATGCAAGACGTTTGCTGCGCGAGGTGCACACGTTGGCTCGAGTCTATGGCTGGCGCGAAGAAGAAGTCATTGCCTTGAGCGCTCGGCGACGTCAAGCGTATCTGGAACTGGTGGGCGCATGAGCGATTTTTTTATTCGACTAGCTGAACGCGCGACCGGAAAGAGTTTAACTGTCCATCCCTTGTTCTCTTCGCGATATTCCTCTGAAATGGAGGCGCAAAGATTTACCGATGCTAGTACTGAAAGTCGAATGGGCGTTGATCAGACGCCCATAGAATCATCGAACTCAAATGCGCTAGGCCGGCCGCAACCAAGCTATGGTTCGCCTGTTGCTGAATTGCCACAGGACGACCAGGGGCAAAGCATCAAGTTTAATCCAACGTCGACAGATAGCAACTATATCCGCATACCTCTCGCAAGCGGCAGTCCCTCGATCGATCTTGAGGAATCGCACGGAGTCGCATCGCACGGAGTCGCATCGACAATGAACCGTCAAACAGCATTCGGTGAAGACTCGACACGAAACATGTCTTCAACGAAACCATCGAACATGCCGACGGATCGACCCGCGGTTCTGCCTGTTCCAACTACGTTTGATCCCTCGCGACGCGTCGCAATGGGTGAAGTGGAGCACAGAGACTCGCAAGCGGGTATGCCGGTTCATCACGCTCCTGCGCTTACTGCTCCAAAACAGTTCGCATTTCATTCAGACAAACCGTTGCCATCGCCCACACCAACTCGGTCGATCACAGCGAAGCAAGTACTTTTAGCAACCGCGACCGTCGGTGATGTCGGTGACAGGGTGACCCCGCATGCGACTGAGGAAACCGCTCGCGAGGAGATCATTGAGCAACGGCCGGTTGAGCCAACCGCTCAATTTGATGGAACAACAGTACCGGCACGAATGGACACCGATCGATCCGATGCAGGTCCACCCGTCGTACGAGTGACCATCGGGCGCATTGAGGTGCGAGCAATCCTGCCAGTAGTCCAGTCCAATCGCGCGAGGCCAACCCGAACGCAGCCGGTCATTTCGCTGGACGAATATTTGAAACAGGGAAAAGGGGCGGTTCGATGAGCAACTTTTTGGCCATTGCTACCGTAACAGCGACCCTGCAGCAGACGTTGCAGTCCGCAGTTAGCGCGGTTGTATCGGGCGCAACCGTCAAAACACAACGGCCCCAAGACTCCGGCAACGGTGCACCCGACCCGCATGTCAACTTGTATCTTTACCAGGTTACCCCCAACGCCGCTTGGCGCAACGTCGACCTGCCTCTTCGCAACGCAAGTGGAAGACTGGTGGATCGACCGCAAGTTGCCCTCGATCTACATTACTTGCTGAGCTTCTATGGAGACGAGAGCAAATTCGAGCCACAACGCTTGCTCGGCAGCGTAGCCCAAGCCTTTCATACTCATCCGGTGTTGACACGCCAAACCATCCGAAAAACAGTCTTGAACCCGAGTTTTAAGTTTTTGGAAAAATCCGATCTTGCAGATGAGGTCGAACTGGTGAAATTCACGCCAATGGCGTTGTCCTTGGAAGAGCTATCGAAATTGTGGTCTGTCTTTTTCCAGACGTCCTATGCGTTGTCGATTGCGTATCAAGGCAGCGTCGTCTTGATCGAGAGTGACGAATCGCACTAGGCGGCGCTGCCAGTGCGCGAACGCAAGGCCTACTCGACGCCGTTTCGCCAACCGTTCCTTGGCGAGGTCCAATCCCAAGCTGGTCCGAATCAACCGATCGTGGTCGGAAGTACGCTAGTCATTCGGGGTCAAGGATTAAGCAGTGAACTCATTCAAGTGCGGA
Organism: Pirellula sp.; assembly: GCA_043743995.1. Taxonomy (GTDB): domain Bacteria; phylum Planctomycetota; class Planctomycetia; order Pirellulales; family Pirellulaceae; genus JBKCUI01. The sequence continues at coordinate 8,040 of JAYTVM010000472.1, forward strand.
TCGGGGGGAACGATCCCGTTTCGTCAATAGCACTTTCGCCAATGGTACTGAGTGATACCGAGATAACCGTCCCGCTTACGGAACCGCCGTTGCCTGCCAATTCTTTGAGAGCGGGCGTGCAAGGAGTCCAGGTCGTTCAACCATTATTGCTGGGCTCGCCTCCAACGCGGCATCGCGGCATCGATTCCAACGTGGCAGCCTTTGTGCTGCACCCGACAGTCATTCCCCCCGTCATAACCTCCAACATCGTCACGCCGTCGGGCCCGCAAGTGACGGTGACCGTAAAGCTTAAGCCCGACGTTGGCAAGGAGCAGCGAGTGGTTTTGCTGCTAAACGAGATTGGGAATGACGCACCCGTGGGCTATAGCTTTTCGGCCCCGCCGCGAGCCAACTCCAGCGACTCGATCACGATCCCTATCCACGGTGTGAAGGCGGCCGACTATTTAGTCCGTGTGCAAATCGACGGGGCAGAGAGCCCGCTCACTGCCAACGCGACCGGCCGATACGAATCGCCGAAAGTAACAATCCTATGACTCGAGCGACGAGCGACAACTGGGTGAATGCGAACCAGCGTTACTTGATGGCCGCCCTGGCGGTCGTTCGCGAGGCGTTAGAGAAGCATGTGGCCTTGCTGTCGAGAGCGGCCCAAGGCACGAAGGACCTTAGCAAGGCAAGAGAATCCTGGAACGAAGCCGCCGAGGTCATGCCTGCACCGTCCGCCTTGGAAAGGATCTGTGGCACATTCGGGCTCTCCTCTTTTGAACGCGATGTGTTGCTCCTTTGTGCCGGTGTGGAACTCGATTCCAGTTTCGCCCAGTTGTGCGCGTCGGCTCAGGGGGATCCGACGCGAACCCATCCAACGTTCAGCTTGGCCCTTGCCGCGTTGGCGGAACCGCACTGGAGTGCGTTGACACCCGCCGGGAAACTGCGTCACTGGCGTATGATCGAGCCTGTCACAGGGGGTTCGCTCGTTCTCAGTCCACTTCGCATTGACGAATGGGTGCTGCACTTCTTGACCGGTACTCCCTACTTGGATGAGCGATTGTCAAGCCTCATCGAGCCAGTGGGTTCCGTTGGCGAAATGCCGCCATCGCAGGTAGCTTTGGCGAAAAGGATCGTGACGGCGTGGTCCACGGCAAATGGCCAGTCCGCTTTGCCAGTTATTCAGTTGTGCGGCAAAGAGCGGTCGAGCAAACGTGCTATCGCTGCGACCGCTTGTAAAGGGCTGGGGCTTGGCCTGAGCGTATTATCTGCTCAGATCATCCCGACAAGTCCTGCCGAGTTGGAGGCCTTTAATCGCCTTTGGTGCCGTGAGGCTTTCCTGAGTGGGACAGCCCTACTTATTGACTGCGAAGAGTTAGAAATGGCTGATGCGTCCCGAACAAGCGCGGTCGGAACATTTCTCGAACAGACTGCTAGTCCGATCATTGTGAGTAGCCGTGAGCGACGACCAGCTTTCGAACGAACAACGATTACCTGGGATGTGTCGAAGCCGAGTTCAAGCGAACAGCAACTCATCTGGCAGACTGTTCTCGGCAACTTGTCGAGTCCGATGAACGGCCAAGTCGAGCGGTTGGTCGCGCAGTTCAGCTTGAGCCCGCCGGCGATTCGTTCAGCCTGTGTCAATGCGACCACCGATGGCTCAAAGCTTGATGCTCAACAACTCTGGGATGCTTGTCGCGAGCAAGCCCGCCCCCGTTTAGACAACTTGGCTCAGCGCATTGAGCCAGCAGCCGATTGGGGAGACTTGGTGTTGCCTGAGCCGCAGTTCGAAACGCTGCGTGAGATCGCAATGCAACTGCGGCACCGCGCGACTGTGTACGAGCGCTGGGGGTTTGGTTCGAAGGGTTCTCGGGGGTTGGGGATCAGCGCATTGTTCGCCGGCGCCAGCGGCACTGGCAAGACGATGGCGGCGGAGGTACTGGCGGGCGAACTGCGATTGGACTTATACCGTATCGACTTGAGCGCAGTGGTCAGCAAGTACATTGGTGAATCGGAGAAGAACCTGCGCCGAGTTTTTGATGCGGCCGAAGAGGGTGGTGCGATTCTGCTGTTCGACGAGGCAGACGCGTTGTTTGGGAAACGCAGCGAGGTCAAGGACAGTCACGATCGCTATGCCAACATCGAAGTCAGCTACTTGCTGCAACGCATGGAGGCTTACCGCGGATTGGCGATACTCACTACCAACATGAAAAACGCCTTGGATACAGCTTTCCTGCGACGCATCCGGTTCATTGTTCCATTTCCTTTTCCGGACGCTGCTCAACGGTCGAACATTTGGCGACGCATTTTCCCATTGAGCACTCCGACGGACGGGCTGGACGTGTCCAAACTTTCGCGGCTCAACGTGACCGGTGGCAATATCCGCAACATTGCGATGAACGCGGCCTTCTTAGCCGCCGACGATCGTGCGCCAGTCCGCATGGCGCACTTGTTGCGAGCCGCCCGAAGCGAGTACTCCAAGCTCGAAAAACCGTTGCCTGAGTCCGAGATCGGAGGTTGGGTATGACGCCGCAACGTTCCGATTTCAACCCTCAAGCATCGATTGAATTGCACATCGATGAACTTGTCGTATACGGATTGCCCCTTACAAACAGTCAAGGCCGCTTGGTGCGAGACGCTGTCGAGAAAGAATTGGGACGCCTCCTTTTGCAGCACGGCATGGGATGTTCCATTCGCAGCGATAGTTCACAATTGTCAGTAATTCCTATCCAATTAGCCAAGAGCAATCAGCCCTCGCACTTGGGACAGCAAATTGCTCAAGCCGTTTATATCGGTCTAACATCGAATCCAACTGCGGCAAGTCAGACTCACGATTCTAAAGGCGAGATCCGATGACCACTCATCAATTCATTCCGTCAAAAACTACAGTGACTACAACAAATTCAATCGCGCCCGTGCGCGGGGGTCTACTTCAACGCAAATGTGGATGTGGTGGATCGGCAGGTCCCACGGGTGAGTGCGAAGCGTGCCGCAAGAAGCGTCAAGCTGGAGGATTGCAGCGTATGTATACTCCTGCTTTATCAAATAATCATGATCCTTTGCTCGCGCCATCTATCGCCCACGAAGTGTTGCGCTCGCCTGGTCGACCGCTTGATGCCGCTACTCTCGCAGTCATGGAACCGCGATTCGGTCATGACTTCAGCAACGTTCGGATACACACCGACGCACAAGCTGCCGCGTCAGCCCGAGCGGTGAATGCGCTGGCATACACTGTAGGAAGCGATGTGGTGTTTGATACCGGACAATATGCGCCGGAGTTACATGCGGGAAGAAAAATTCTAGCGCACGAATTGACGCATGTAGTGCAGCAAGGAAGTATGGCTCAAAACACAACTAACGGGCTTACCATCGGAGATCCAGACGATCGACACGAGCAACAAGCCAGACAAATGGAGCAAATGGTGTCCCAAAATGTGTCGCGGTCGGTTACGAAAGAAACATGGAATCAGGCACAAGCGTTTTCACATCCAGGCCAACTTACTGCGATGAGGCTGCAACGACTGGTCAATCCCAACTTTGTTAGCTGCAATCCACCCAGCGCTGCAATCGCGGCCATCACCGGGAATGATCCGGTCGGAACGATCACTACAGCCAATGCACGGGCAATCGAGTTACTAAGCAATGCAATCGATGAGCTTCAATTCACTCGCAACAATATTATCGCAGGAGCAGAAGCCACTTTCCCTACGATTTCCGACGGGGTGGCACAGGCCCTTCAGGACCGATTCCACATGGATGCGAGCGATAGGGGTATCTGGACTGGGCGCGGTGAAGGCTCGGTGCAAGTATTGATCCGTCGGTTTCAAGGCGCGCGACAAATACTGGCAGACGGAGCGATGCGTTATCAATGTTTGGGTGGAGCTGCCGTCAACTTCACCTTTGGTGGGATTAATTGTGCAGGCGCGGGCTGCACCGGTGCTACGCGTGCGGTTTCGTGCGAAGGGGTTTCCAGACTCGTATTGTGTGCACCGTTTTGGAGCGATTCAGCGGACGATCAAGCAAGCACTTTGATGCACGAGTGCTTCCATGTCTATTTTGGAATCATCGGAGACACGGGAAACCTTACGAACGCACACTGTTATGAACAGTTCGTTTCGGACTTCAACGGAGTGGCCATCCCGGCGATTTTTGTCGGGAGTTGCCCGTAGTCCGTTCGTTAAGCCATTTTTGAGTGACCTATGACCACTTTCCCTAACTCACCTCGCTTGCAAAAAGGCGCGTTGATCGGACTAGACCCGTTCAATCCGCTGGCGAGCATTATCGTTTTTCAATACAACCCGGAAACGCTTTCTCGAACGTTGCGGGCCCGCACCGCGCCTGCCAGCGGTGGGGCTGGTGGGGGCGCGGCGCCAGGCGAGGCCATGCGATTGTCTGGTCCGCCTGAAGAGTCCATCCAACTTCAAGTCGTGCTGGATGCAACGGACCAGATGGAAAAAGCCGATCCGATAACTGCTCAATTGGGTATTCATCCGCAACTCGCATCGTTGGAAATGCTGCTCTATCCCAAAAGCGCACTGGTCATCGCCAACGAAGTGCTCATGCAAGCCGGCGTTATTGAAGTGATCCCGCCAGAGGCACCGCTGGCTATCCTTGTTTGGGGCGTCAAGCGCGTTCTTCCCGTGCGGCTCTTCGGTTTTACTATCACCGAAGAAATGTTCGATCCCAACCTCAATCCCATTCACGCCAAAGTTTCGCTCGACCTCAACGTTCTGAGTTACCATGACCTAGGTCTCCTAAGCCTCGGTGGCGGGCTGTTCATGGCCCACCAACTGATCAAAGAAGGCATGGCGACGATCAACGGAGTCAGTGCCGGTGTCAGCGCTGCAGGCAATTTCAGCGCCAGTTTTAGTCTTTAATCAACCTCGTAGGATAAGCCATGTTGGAACCGAATAGCCGGTACGCGTCCTTAAAAACCAAAAGCCTCATGATCACCGAGCCCGATGGCCAGTTGCGCTTCGTTCGATACGTCGAGCGCCGGTTTCTGCCTGAAATGGGAACAGGCACGACTCTGTTGGAGCATAGGGTTGTGCAAGGCGATCGGCTCGAAAACGTCACCGCCAAATACCTAGCCGATCCGACGCAGTTTTGGCGAGTCGCGGACTCGAACGAAGCGATGCAACCTGAGGAACTCACCTCGGAAATAGGTGGTCGAATTATTATCAACATGCCTCAATAACAAACCACTTCAGTAACTAAAAAGTACGACACTCATGCTCAGCAACTTGTCAGGTATTCGATTATTGCTACTTGTCGGCGATTCGGTGCCGCTGCCTGCGTCCCACGAGGTCACGAGCGCGTTGCAACAGGTCGAGATCACGAACGACTCCGGACAGGGGGACGGTTTTCAAATGACTTTCAGTCTTGCACGGTCTGGTATCGCGGACTACGGGCTGCTCCAAAACGGCAGCGTCGATCCCATGAAGCGAATGGTCATCGCGGTGATGTTCGGTGGTTTGCCAGAAGTGTTGATTGACGGGGTTGTGACCCATCACCAATTCAATCCGGGGGACCAACCAGGCCAAGCAACACTCACGGTCACCGGTCGTGACCTCAGCGTACTGCTCGACTTGGAAGAGAAGAACGCGACTTTTCCAAACCAGCCCGATTTCATCATAGCTTCTGGAGTTCTGGCCAGCTATGCAAAGTTCGGGATCGTTCCCCTCCCTACGCCTACAACCGATTTTCCTATCATGCTGGACCGAATCCCGCGACAACAAGAAACGGATCTCCAATTTCTAATCCGCTTGGCACGACGCAATGGCTTTGTGTTCTACCTCGAACCGCTGACACCCGGAGTCAGTCAGGCATATTTTGGCCCCGAGAACCGATTGGGACTTCCACAGCCGGCCCTTTCGGTCAACTTGGGGGCGACCACCAACACAAAATCGATCCGCTTTACAAACGATGCATTGGCTATGGTGGGTACCCGCGGTGCGTTCGTGGAACCGTTCACCAAGTCGAGTATTCCGCTGCCCTCGCTGCCCTCGCTCAAGGTTCCACCGCTGGCAGCGAAACCTGCGACGGCCAATCGCATGCGACTGGAAAGGGCCACTGCGAATCAAGGGCCAGCAACAGCCGCCACGACTGCGGTCGCAAGTGCAACCAATGCAGCCGACCCCGTCACTGCCGAGGGTGAAGTTGATAGCCTACGTTATGGCCATGCACTTCGCGCGCGAAAGCTTGTGGGCGTTCGAGGCGTCGGACTCACTTACGATGGATTCTGGTACGTGCAACGCGTGACACATACGATCGTGCCGCGGGGACACTATTCTCAACGATTCCAACTTAGCCGCGAGGGGACCATGGCATTGACTCCCGTGGTGCGACCATGAGCACTCCGTACTTTGGCAAATTTCGCGGGGTTGTGACCGACAACCAAGACCCGCTTCAGATCGGGCGGGTTCGTGCGCGAGTGCCCGATGTTACCGGCGGCCAGGAGTCCGGATGGGCCTTACCGTGTTTTCCATTCGGCGGGAATGGCATGGGCTTCTTCGCCTTGCCCAGTGTGGGCGCGGGAGTATGGATTGAGTTCGAATATGGCGACCCAGATTATCCGATCTGGACAGGTTGCTGGTACGGCACGTTGGCAGAAGTGCCGCCGGAGTTGCTCGCACCACCGTACAAAAAAGTGCTGCTCAAAACGGAAGGGGGCACAAGTATCACGTTGGATGACACTCCCGGTCTAGGTGGAATTACACTGAAAACTGCGAGCGGCCAAAAAATTACGATGTCAGCTACCGGCATTGAGATTGACAATGGTCTGGGAGCCAAGATCTCCATGCAGGGCCCGCAGATCAATATCAACAACGGCGCACTGGAGGTGACTTGACTATGCCTGGATTCTTACTTCATCAAGGTGCAACGGTACTTTGCATGCACGCTGGACAGGCACAAGCCATCGTGCCGAACCCTCGAGTCAAAGTATCGGGTCAAATGACGGTACAACAGCCAAACCCATGGATGGTCGCAGGATGCCCATTTGTGGCAGGGGTCGTTCCAATGCCGTGTCTTACTGCACAATGGATGACTGGGACGACGCGAGTGCGTTCGGGAGGGTTGCCGTTGCTGCTTCAAGATAGCCAAGCTGTTTGTGTGCCCAATGGAACTGGTATCAACATTCTCGTCACACAAGTCCGAGTGAAGGCCCAATGAACATCGCATTTCCACTTCGTTTCGACCAACGTGGATTAACCGCAGCGGCTTCCGAAGACCAGCACATTCGCGAATTGATCGAACAACTGCTGTTCACGTCGCCGGGTGAACGAGTGAACCGACCGACCTTTGGTAGCGGGTTGTTGCAACTGGTGTTCGCTGCGAACAGTCCAGAGTTGGCAGCCGCAACGTTGGTCATGGTTCAAGGTTCCCTTCAACAGTGGTTGGGGGATCTGATACATGTGGAAGCGGTGGATGTTACCAACCACGAGGCAGAACTGCGAGTGGAGGTGCGTTACATCGTTCGGCGAACACAGCAAAGACGAGTGGCCGCGTTCGCGAAAGGGGTCCCATGATCTACTTCTGCTGTGAAGAGGGGCGTCGTAGCCTAGTCCACGATCACGCAACCCTCAACGGAATCGAACGCCTCGAAGTTGTCGACCAGGAACTGATAGGAACGCCGCAAGAGTCCTTGAGGCAACGGATACTCCGCCTGTTCTTTGTCAGCAAAGCGGTTGCCAGCGATCCAATGGCTAGACAAGCATTTTTTAACCGATTGGCAACGCTTTCATCGACCCAAGTGAAAATCCACGGAGGCGAACGGGTTCAACAAATCACCGTGGAATCCGTCGGACTTCGTTCCGCAACCAACGTGCTACTCCACTCGGGGGATCGAACGGAATTGATAGAGGGTGATCATCTCGGGATCCGTGTTTCGACGCGAGGCGACTTTTCACGATATACCCTGCAGCTTGTTGAGGCAAGTTCCGACAGTCCGCTTCTGGGACTGGATGATCGACTCTCACGAATCGACTTTTCATTCAAGGTCGAATGCGAGAGCGAGTTTGACTGTCGCCCGATTTGTGGCTGTCCGCCAGAGTTAGCTTCGTCGCCTGACCTCGATTATGTGGCCAAGGACTATGCAAGTTTCCGCAGGTTGATGCTCGATCGCATGGCATTGCTGGCTCCTGAGTGGCGGGAACGCAATCCAGCCGATTTGGGTGTGACTCTCGTCGAAATACTCGCCTACGTGGGGGATTACCTCAGCTATCGCCAGGATGCTATTGCTACCGAAGCGTATCTTGGCACGGCCAGGCACCGCGTGTCGGTTAAGCGGCATGCGAGGCTTCTGGACTATGCCATGCACGACGGATGCAACTCACGCGCTTGGGTCCAGGTTCGGCTGAAGCCCGAAGCGGTCAAGGTGAAACTTGAGGTGGGCACAGATGCCTTTCCTCCCATTCGCTTTGCGACGCGATTGAGTTCTTCGTCCCTGCTTGCGGAACCTGACTTTCAGACATTGTTTCAATCGAATCGTGCCGTCGTTTTTGAACCGATGGAGAGTGCGGAATTATTTCCCGAACACAATGAGCTCTCATTTCATACATGGGGAGACGATGCGTGCTGCCTGCCGAAAGGGGCTACCAAAGCCACTTTGCGGGGAGACTTGCCCAACCTCCAACCTGGACGAGTTTTGATTTTTGTCGAACAACGTGGCCCTCAGACAGGTAATCCTGCTGACGCAAATCCACTTCATCGTCATGCGGTTCGCTTAACCAAGATAAACGGAATGAATCGCCAAGAATATCTGACTGCCGCTAAGAACAATGCGTTGCCGCAACGTAGGGACGAGCTAACCGTTCCACCGACTAGCGTCACGGACATTGAGTGGGGCGATGACGACGCACTTCCAATCCCCTTTAGTCTATCGGTTCGAGCAAGGTCGGACGGACGCTTGTTGGACGACATCAGTGTCGCTCTTGGTAACATCGTGCTTGCGGATCAGGGAATGACATTGCCGCACTTGGAGGAATTGGGGCAGGTGCCAACGCCCAACTTGGCGCTAGCTTCGGTTGGCGCAACCGGCTGTGATCACTGCGATGCGGCGAGCACACCAACGATCGTTGCTCGATTCCGCCCGCCACTGAAACAGCGTCCGTTGACGCGCGCAGCGAACTATTATTGGGAAGCTACTGCAACCGCTGCGTTCGCATGGACCATGAATGACGTTCTCCCGTCAATTCATTTGGTGGATAGTCAAGGACGCCAGTGGAATCCGAAACGTGATTTACTGTCGAGCGGGGCTTTTTCGTCCGATTTTGTGACTGAATCGGACAATAATGGTCGAACAAATATCAGGTTCGGCGATGACGAGAACGGCATGCGTCCAGGCGAGGGAACATCCATTCAAGCGAGGTACCGGATCGGGAGCGGTTCGAGCGGTAACCTTCCTTCCGGTGCGATCGTGCATGTTGTCTCTGATACTTTTTCATCCGATGAAATCCAGTCGATTAGCAATCCGCTGCCGGCCCGCGGAGGTACCGATCCGGAACCCATGGAAGCAGTGCGGCAAAATGCACCGGCCGCGTTTCGGTTCCAACAAAGGGCCGTTACTCCGGAAGACTACGCCGCGAGGGCGGGTGAGCACCCAGATGTACAGCGTGCAGCCGCGACGTTGCGTTGGACTGGGAGTTGGCACACTGTTTTTTTGACGGTTGACCGACGCAGTAGCCGATTGGTCGATGCTGCATTCGAAAATGAGTTACGAGATTTTCTGGAACGATATCGGTTGGCGGGACACGATTTGGAAATCGACGGCCCTCGCTTTGTACCGTTGGAGCTGGAATTGCGAGTGTGCATTTCGGCCAACTATTTTCGAAGCGACGTGATCGCAGCTCTCCAAGCAGTGTTTGACAACCGTCTGCATGCGGATGGAGCCCGCGGCTTCTTTCACGCTGAGAACTTTAGTTTCGGCCAACCGGTATTGTTGAGTAGAATCTACGCTGCGGCCCAGCAGGTGGCCGGTGTACGCCACATTGCAGTGACCATACTCCGACGCCAAGGGGTAACGACCGATGCCCTTGTACCAGAATCGGATGTCTTTGAGGTGGGACGCATCGAAATCGCTCAGCTTGAAAATGATTCCAACTTTCCCGATCGCGGCGTGCTGCGATTCGAAGCATTGGGGGGACGATGAACAACCCGCTAGACTCAACATTGAGAGATTTGAACGACTGTGGCTGTGGAGCTGGCATTGAAATCCAGACTCCTGCATCCATTGACAATCGGTCCGGCTTGCCCGCCATAGGTTTTCGAGCAGGGGTTCACTCGCAGTTCAAGGCCTCACTCTTAGCCTCGCTTTCGTCTGAAAAAATGGATGCATTGAGAGCCTTGAAGACTCGCGACGACAGCGATTTGACAGTCGGGCTGTTAGATGCTTTCGCCTGCATGGCGGATGTGTTAACGTTTTATTCCGAGCGAATTGCAAATGAATCGTATTTACGAACAGCGACCGAGAGGCGCAGCGTGCTCGAGCTTGCGAGGGCTATCGGATATGAACTATCACCAGGCGCAGCATCGCAAGTGTTGCTTGCGTTCACGGTGGAAGGAGGACGAGGAGCACCTGGGACGGCCATCATCCCGAAAGGGACAAAAGTCCAAAGCATTCCTGGCCCAGATCAAAAGCCTCAAACCTTTGAAACGTCACTCGACTTCAACGGGCGAGCGACCTGGAACGAATTGCGTCTGCGATCGCGGTCCGCTGCGCCCGAAAGCGTAGTCAACGCAGACGAATTGTATCTTGCGGGCTCTCCAAACTTAAAAACCGGTGATGTGCTGGTACTGTCGAGTAATACTGAGGCCGAGGCACGCCGCATTTCTGCTATGAAGGTCGATCGCGAACGCGGCCATACTTGGGTGGCATTGGAAGCGGCAGCTTCTCGCAAAAAAAAGCCGAACACACCGGCCATTGAAGTGACGAAGGGGATCAAGCTTGGTTCAGTGCCCTCCATCGATTCGGTTGGAGCGATCTTTCTTAAAGAAGGCGTGTCAGGGGAACAAATGTCCTCACTTGCACACTTCCGCCATTGGGACTTGGTCGCGGTGCAGAACTACTTAAACAACCGGACAAAGGGGGCGTTTTCCTCGCTGAACGCTGGTGTGTTTGTTCTTCGCACTCGCGGCGGATTTTTTGGACACAACGCACCAAAGTGGGCGAGCCTCCCGCACACGAAAGTGGTGACAACAGTCGTTATAGACAATCACGGTACTAGTTCTGTTACGTTCGAGAACGATGCGTATCCGATTTCTTGGGACAATGCCAATAGGTCGATACGCGAAGATTCGCAGGGAAATGCGCATGCTGATTTCCATGTTTTTTTGGAGCGATCCGTGCCGGAGGTTGTTAAAGAGAGTTGGGTCGTGATTGAGACCCAAGGGGATAAGTTGCTGCCATTTCAAGTCGACATGGTCGCCGATCGTTCACGAGCAGATTACGGGCTAAGCGCACGCTGTACGGGGCTCAAACTTCTGAATTTCGTAAGCCGCGTGAAAGTGGAGGACAAAACCTTTGAAAACAGAAGCACGACGGCGCACGTTCAAAGCGAGCAGCTAACGGTTATCGGAGCACCCATCGAGCACCTGCCACTCGGTGAAACGAAACTCGTCTTGGATCGTATTGAAAAGGACTTGATCAAGGGGCAAACCATCGCGTTGAAAGGGGAGAACGCAGATTTGCCAGGCACAATCAAACGCGAGTTCCTGACCCTCGCCGAGGTGAAGCACTCGGATGTGACAACGCTCATTCTGAGCGAAGGGCTAAAGGGCAACTACCCCGTGGCGACGGTCACGCTTAACGCTAACGTCGTGCCCGCGACCCACGGTGAGACAACTCAAGAGGTTCTCGGCAGCGGAAACGCCAGTCAAAGTTTCCAGCGTTTTACTCTGAAACAACAGCCGCTGACATTCACCTTTCCGCTAGGTGCATCGCGTTTGGAATCGACGCTTAAAATCCGAGTGGACGATATCCTGTGGCGTGAAGTCCTAACGTTCTTTGGATGCAGGCCAACAGACCGCGTTTATGTTTTGCGCCGTGCGGACGATAGCACAACCACGGTGCAATTTGGTGACGGTGTTCGTGGTGCACGCCTGCCTTCCGGACAAGAAAATGTCAGGGCTGTTTACCGCAAGGGAATTGGCACAGGCGGAATTGTAGATCCGGAGCAAATTAGCCTTATGCTCACTCAGCCGTTGGGGGTCAAGAACGTTATCAACCCTCTTGCACCACAGGGTGCCGAAGATCCGCAAACGCGAGTGACCGCCCGTCTCAACGCACCTCGAACGGTCTTGACCCTCGATCGTGTTGTGTCGCTTCAGGACTACGAAGACTTTGCACGGGACTTTCCCGGGGTTGCAAAGGCCCATGCCGTTTGGATTTGGATGGGCCAGATTCGTGGTGTACAACTCACGTTGCTCGGACCAGATGGCTTAGCAATCAATCAGACAGGCCAGCCCGCCGATCCGTTGCGAAATGCGTTTGCCTCTCAAGGCCTTCCCAACGTACCGATACACATCGTTTCATCCCCTCCATCGCTATTTGCGATCAAGGGAAGCGTCCGGGTGGACGCAGATCACTTTGCCTCAAGCGTCGATGTGGAACTAAAGGCGGCGCTGCGCTCGGCATTTTCTTTTGCAGCCCGCGAGTTCGGACAAGGGGTTGCGCTCAGCGAAGTGATCGCTGTGATTCAAAACGTGGATGGGGTCGTTTTTGTCGATTTGACTGGGTTTGAAAAGAAATCCGTAAGCTTAGACGATTCCGTCGTGGCTACGAGCAGCTTTGGCGACAAAGGCTACCTAGTCGCAAGTCTTCCGACCAATGGTGCCGATTCGAATTCGGCATTGCCAGCCGAACTCTTGATTCTGGACGAGTTGTCGTTGTCGCAGTTGAAGGTGAGTGCAGCATGAGCTTCGACGCCGACCAGATCTACAACTTGCTCCCCGCAGTGCATCGCGACCGTGATGCAGCACAAGGCTTTCCATTGAGGCAGCTCATCGAGAACATCGCTGGACAAGTGGCTGTTCTGGAGGAAAATCTAGAACAACTCTATGACAATCATTTTGTGGAAACGGCGGCACCATGGGTACTACCGTATCTGGGGGATCTGCTGGGGATTCGCGGCTTACCAAACAGTTCGCACGCGATATCGTCGCGGGCGGAGGTCGGTCATACGGTTGCATATAGGAGACGCAAAGGGACGGCGTCAGCCTTGGAGCTGCTTGCCCGCGACATAACAGGCTTGCCTGCGCGGGCGGTTGAATTCTTCGAGAGAATTGCCTCCACGCAGCACTTGAATCACACGCGCCCGATGTGCAGTTCGTTTGCGAGTCTCCGCAATGCAGGCGGACTGGCGTTTGTTGGCACACCCTTTGAAACGCTCATGCGAACGGTCGAACTGCGGCGAATCGAGCCAGGACGCGGACGTTGGAACATTCCGAATATCGGCTTGTTTCTGTGGCAACTACGCTCATATTCACGGACGGCGTCACCTTTGGTTCCGGTTGGGGAGTTGGTTGCTGGAGATCCGCTTGCCAAGCGTCGCTTTCGAGTCCATCCCCTTGGAATGGACACCCAACTGTTTATTCATCCTGAAACTGAGGACGACGTTAGCCATCTGGCTGAACCCATTAACGTTTCCTTACCGATCACCCGCCGCATGTTGGCCGGGCAATCGAGAAACGACTTGGGACTGAAAACACTCTACGGCGATAATCGAAGCGTGTTGGTCCAGGAATTTGTTGACGAGCTATATCAACTGGTTCCAGCCGAACGGATACTGGTCTGTGATCTGAGCGATGCCGACGGGCAGCCCGCATGGAACCACGAAAGTAAAGTGAGTTCTACGCAAGTCGCGATCGATCCGCAATTGGGACGACTCATCTTTGGTACTATCCCGAACGAAGACCATCCGCCTCGCGTATCGTACTTTTATGGTTTTGGTTCTGATATCGGAGGGGGCGAATATGGCCGAACTGCGGCCTCCAAGGCGGCTTCAGTTGTCACTGTCCAGACGGTAGGCAATGCGACCGCGCCTTTGGGGGCATTCAAAACCGTCAGGGATGCATTGATAGGTCTTGGCCCCGGCGGCGGGGCAATCAAGATTGTCGGAAGTGATCGTTTCGCGGATTCGCTGCCGGACGTTGTTGCCAATGGAGTCGCCATGGAGATCGTCGCGGCCGACGGAAGTTGTCCTGCCGTGCTCTTGCCGGAGGTTCCATCTGGCCAAAAGTGGACCGTGCGCGGCAATACGAGCGGTCGAGTTTCGTTCGATGGCCTTTGGCTTGCCGGTGCTTTGCGAGTTTCGGATGAGCTTCAGAAATTTACAATGCGACACTGCACACTGGCACCGCGTTGGGGCATGCCCTTAACGATCAGCACCTTGGCGATCGAATCCAGTCGAACGGAGGTGTTGATTGAGAATTGCATACTACCATCCGTGAGAGTCGGAACCGACGGAGTGCGGTTGAGATTGCGAAACTGCGTTATCGACGCAGGGGCCGAGGACCGATTTGCCATGTCCAACTTGACTGGGGACGGCCCGGCCGGGACATGGCGATTGGAAAACTGCAGCATCATTGGCAAGGTTGAATTGGACTCGCTTGAATTAGCGTCCAATTGCATTTTCTTGTCCGAGTCGGTCGCGGTTCGGCGTCGCCAGGAGGGCTGTGTACGATTCAGTTGGCTGCCAAGCCATGCGATAACACCTCGCCGCTACCACTGTTTATCCGATGGGGCCGGGACTTCCCTTCTTCGTCCGCAATTCACGTCCTTGCGATGGGGCGATGCAGGCTACGCTCAGCTCAGTCGCCATTGCCCGGAAGCAATTCGAAGTGGGGCAGACGATGGAGCCGAAATGGGTGCGTTCCATGACTTGTTCTTACCGCAGAAGGAATCGCACTTGCGTGCGCGACTGCTAGAGCACTTGCGATTCGGGCTCGAAGCTGGCGTGTTCTATGAATCTTGATTTCCATCAACCCGATTTTTTCACAGGACAGGAAAAAAGATGAAAGGCGACTTCACCCGCGATAGCTTCGACCCGAAGAAGCACTTCCAACAAGTGCTCATGCAGCAGGGGCGCGTACAACTCGATGCGGACTGGAACGAACAGGCCGCAATCGCATTGCGCCGCCATGAGACCACGGTCGAGGACATCGTTGGTTCGTGCGGCGGGCCGGAAGACAATGCGGCCTTTCGAATTATCACGGACAAAAAGGAGTTGGAAAAGTTGAAGTTGGACGCCAAGCGAATTCCATTCGCGCTTTCAGCGGGTCGTTACTATGTGAATGGGCACCAATGCGAGGTTGAGGCTCCGTTCTCGTTTTCGCATCAACCAGACCATGTCGAAAAAGAGCTTTCCGAGGGAAACTATTTAATCTTTCTCGATGTGTGGCAGCGGCACATAACGATGCTTGAGGACGGTGCACTCCGCGAGTCCGCCCTTGGGGGTCCCGATACGGCAACCCGTGTGAAGACCGTTTGGCAGGTCCGCGCCGCAGCTCTCGATGCAAAGTTAGATCCGGACCTTCCAGCTCCCAGTCTTTGTCAACTTGCGGCTAAGGATTTTGATAAAGAGAAGCGTTTTGCACTGCCCGCGATGGCAGCGAGAACGACTAAGGCGTCGGCGGACTCCGAACCTTGTACCCTTCCCGCAAGTGCTGGATATCGAGGTTTGGAAAATCAACTTTACCGAATCGAGATCCATGGTCCTGGAGCAATGGGAACAGCCACCTTTAAATGGTCGCGCGAGAATGGGTCGGTCGTCTCTCGAATCACGGATGGTAAAAATTTGCCTAATCTCGTTGTCGCCAGCATCGGACCAGACAAAAACCTTGGTTTCCAACAAGGAGACATGGTGGAAGTCATTCATGATTTCGATGAATTGGCGGGAAGACCCGGCGGACTGGCTAAAATTGGTGAAATGGTGGACCCCTCAACCGGCAAAATCAAGTTGCAGCAGTTGGGTACCGAACCGATGCCAGTGACGATCCACAGCGATTCGAATCCACGATTACGTCGCTGGGAGAATTATGGAACGGTTTCTTTTGACGCAGCCGTGAATGAGGGCTTCTTACCGATTGAGAACGGGATTGAGATCAAGTTCCAACTTCCGACCAATGCTGAGTTCCGCACGGGTGACTACTGGCAAATTCCGGCCCGAGCGGCGATTTTCAACGCGCCGTCGGGTTTGATCGAATGGCCTGTCAAAGAGAAGCTTGCCGCATTTTGCCCGCCGCAGGGAATCGTCCATTCCTATTGTCGCCTCGGTATTGTCTCCATCGATAAAGTGGGTGACGCGACATTGATTAGCGATTGCCGATGCCTCTGGCCCGCTTTGTCGATAGTCCCTCGCCTTTTCTACGTTAGCGGGGATGGACAAGAGGTGATGCCCGACTTGAAGAAGGGTGCGAGCAAGCATACGACGCTACCCTGTCCATTGGTGGTAGGTGTGACAAATGGACAATGCATCGAAGGGTTGAAAAGCGTTCGGTTCGATGTCGTCAATACTGTGTCGAATCCCAGCGAAGGATTGGTTGTGGTCGCGGGCGGAACGCCGACACAGTCTTTCGAAATCGTGCAACTGGATACGGTGGGACTTGCAAAAGTTGATTTCTATCTGGACGCTACGAACCCAGTTCAGCAGGTCGTGGCTAGGCTCCTCGACTCACAAAGCAACCCAGTCTCCCTGCCATTGATCTTCAACGCACAACTGAGCGTTGCTAGTCAGGTAGCTTACCAGCCAGCTAGCTGCGCTGGGTTGTCTGGAAGGGTGACCGTGCAGGATGCAATCGATCGGCTTGCAGAACAGATCCATATCCACAAAGTGAGCGGCGATGCGCAAACCACAGCCGGTGGACAACCGTTGCCGGAGCCCATCCTTGTGTTGGTCGCGAACCAATGTGGACCAGTTCCAGGCGTACCGGTGACGTTTAAGGTCCAGTCAGGTGGCGGCTCCGTGAAACCGACGGAACCCACGCTCACGGATGCCAATGGTCGCGCGGATTGCCAATGGATCCTTGGCGGATCGTCAGCAACTCAGGAGCTGCAGGCCACGATTGCGAGCAAGGTGGGGTTTACTGGGGCGCCCGTGGATGTCCGTTTTACGGCACGCGCACTCAGTGGCGATACGGCGCAGCCCGGAGTGCGTATCAAAGGGGTTTTTCGAAAGCTTGGTCCGCTAAAACTAGGATCGACAATTCCGATCAGCGAAATGGACGCCGGTCTGCGCATCGATTGCGATCATGACATAGATAAAGCAACAGTGGAAGACCCAAATCTGAAACGGGGCGAACCGACATGCTTTGTGACGGTAGAAGTGCCCCTCCCGCTGACACAGGATCAAATCCGATTTTGGGGTGACATGGGACTTGTTGGTTATACACCGATCGTATTGGCCGCTGACGTCGTTGTGAACGGCAATCAAATCAGTTGGACTCCTTCCCAAGTCGCAGTTGGCGGTCTAACGAAGGTGATAAATGGGCTAAATCAGTTCGAGGGTCGTTTCGGAGATCGCATACTTGCGAGGCTCACGCTAAAGGGAAATTTCATTTGGGCTGCCAGCAGTAGTCGCGAGAACAAACTCTATCTTGATGGCGAGTCGTTCCGATTTGACGCTACGGACGAGTCCGGCACTGCGTTGGGCAAAGCATTCGGCGTACGCTTGCCGAGTGGGGACGGTCGACGTGGTGGTGATTTCGAAATGTGGTTCTGGTTGACCAAAGGCTAGGCGAACGTCAATGATGGAGTGATGGAGTATGTCCGTTTTAGGGGGATGTCGAGACTGGCGCCAAGTCCATCGAGTTGCTTTCGGAAACGGCAATACCCCAGCGATCGAGCAGCGTGCCTCGTTGTTCTTCGACCGAAGCGAGTCTTGTGTTGTAATCCGCCAAAGCTAGGGCGGCGTTCACGAGCGCGTCCACTTGCGATTGAATCGCGGATTGATAGTCCAATAACGACACCAACAACGCTTCGGAACCAGACTCAGCCGGGGGGCTTTCGTAACGAAGCTTGGCCAATTTGACCCATTGTTGCGATTCCGACAACTGACGCAACGAACTTTCGAAGGTAGCAAAAGAAAGCTGCAATGTGTTCAACGATTCGGCGATATTGAAACCGACCTGGCGCTCAAAGGCGTCAAGCAGTTCTCGCACGCGAACGGCCTCGAGTTCCGTTTGGCGGTATTTCGATTTGGCTGCTCGGTTGCCCACCTGCCGAGAGTAAACCAACCCAACGCTCACATCCACGAATTCAAATTTCGACATATCTCGGAGCGAACTACCCAAGTCGTTATCCAGTCCGCTTGACCGAACGCTCGAACGCAAATCCAACTGCGGTTGCAGTTGATTGCGAGCCACTTGGACCTGATTCTGCCTAACGGCGATTTCATACCGCTGGCGCAGTAGGATTGGATTGCGCTGTAGGGCTACAGCGGTAACGGCGTTCAAGTCATATTCTGGCTTCCGACGCTCTGGAACGTCCGATGGCTCAAGCATCGTAGTTGGGTCAATTTCCATGCCGGTTAGTTGACCGATTTGAAGGCTAATGCGTTGGATCTCTTTTTCCGCTTTTAACTTCTGCTGAAAGAGATCCTCCAGTTTGAACCTAGCTCGTGCAACATCGGTATAGATGACCCTTCCTGCTTCGAATCGATTCCGTTCCACTTCCACAATCTCATTGGAAAGTGCGATCGCGTCTGCGATGGCTTTGCGACGAACGTGATTCGCGTGAAGCAGCCAGTACGCTTGTTCAATGCTGCGAAGCTGCTGTTGTAGTTTCGATTCGACTTCAAAACGGCTTTGCTCTAATCGGTTTTCTGCGATCCGAATGGTCGCCATGTTCGTCGGGCGACCTGCACCTCGAAGAAGAGGTTGAGTTGCTTGCATGACCAAATCCGACGAGTTGATCGGATTGAAGCCGCCGGAATTGCCTGCGGGGAAAAACAGATACGCTAAAGACGGTTCGTACCCAACGCTTGTGGTGGTGCCGGTCGCCCATTCCTTGGTCAGCCGAGAATTGAACTCGATTTCATCCCGTTTGTTTGCGATTGGAATACCACCGCTAAAAAAAGAAGACGGGGGACGGTCGACATGATTCGTGGCAGCTTGTGAGCTCAGGATGGGATCGAATCGGGATTGGGCAAAGGGAATCTGCAATGCCGTAATCTCAGGATCCAGCAAGGTGACGGACTCGACGGAGACATCGGCACCTAACGAGTGTATGACTCGTTTGCTCACAAAGGACTTGTGGATCGCTTCTAGTAGTGGCAAGAATCGGCTTTGGCTTCCGTTGATCATCCATTCCTTGCTGGCTGCGATCACAGGGTCCGATTTGCGCTCCTTCGTGGGCGAAGTACTCGCCGCGTCGGAAGGGAGTTTTTCTAGGGTATCGTCCGTTGAATCGCTCTCCGGCTTCGACGCTCCCTTGGCTTCAACCTCTGCTTGTAGTGTTCGGAAACCAATGAATTGACCCCTTGGTCTCGGCGTGGCTAAATTGCTCGGATTTTGTGGTGGGCGAATGGAGTCCCCTGTCATGGGTACACTGGCTTTTTTTCTTAAGCCGATGATCTGGGACTGCAATCGATTGGGCTGAACCGCATTGGAAATAGTGGATTCCGGTGGGCGGTTTGTTTCGGACGTTTCGGGGATAGGGTGGAAGCCCGTAATACGACCTTGCGATGCTTGCTTTTCCATGTCCGTTGCGATGGAAAGAGATTGCAAGTTTTGACGAGGTTCGGACTCTCTAGGCTTGTCATGCAGTCCGATAATCCTTGATTGCCCGAACGCAATCGAGGATACGGATATGAATGCGATTAGAAACGTAGTCCATCGGCTTACCGAATTCATTCGCCGGGTCCTCGGTAGTCGATGGCTTGAGTCAAAAAGTCTCGTCGAAGCAAAGTTCCTAGTGAAAACTCCGTCAATAAAATGCAACTCCTGTATAATCGTCACAAAGGCCTAACCATCTTTTGGAAAACCAATTTGATTGTCTCAATATACTAAAGACTTCCGAGCTTCAAGGAGTTTGAAATCCCGATTCCGCAACTGCGAATAATGGTTTTTTGAACGCCATAAAACAGGAACGACTGAGACATTAAAGCCGTTGTTTTGCAAAAATTAATAAAATATTCTTAAAGCCTCGGAATTTTATTGACATTCAACCCTATCTATGTAGATTCACGCAAGTTAGATGCAATGGTGCATCTGAATCTTTGTTTTACCACCATTTGAGGTAGTTCGATGGCCAGTCAAAATTCTCAGGTTTCTCGATTCAGTCTGACTCGCTTGGAAGAGCGCATTGTGCCTAGCTCCGTATGTTACGGCGGCTGCGGCGGCGGCTCGGGTAGGGGCGGCTCGGGCAAGGGTGGCTCGGGCAAGGGCAAGAGCGGCAAGGGTCACTCTGGCAAGGGCAAGAGCGGCAAGGGTGGCTCGGGCAAGGGCAAGAGCGGCAAGAAGTGCCGATAGTTTCTGACTGAGGCAATTCAAGTATTCATTGTTCTCTAAGTTATGCTGAGTCTGCCTTCCCTGTTCATTTGAACTTAAAGCTCCCTGTGCGGCACGTTGTGTCGCACGGGGAGCGATTGTTTAAGCACTTAATATTGGATTTCTAGTTGACTTCAATACTATCTTTGCAAAATAAAAAAGTGAAAGTCCTATGGGGGCAAGTAAGAATCATACCGAAAAGGAATGTCCAAATTGCAAGGATGGACCTGAATCCTATCGAATGCTCTTTGACCAATTTAAATTCGATGTCGATTTGGCTCGCAAGTTGGTAGCGGATGGACGAGACGTCGTCGAATTGGAGCCGGACGATGTCAAGTACGCGGTGGAATGGAGTCACATTTGCCAGCAACACGTTGCGCACGTTGATGTTCGGTTTCCAGGGATAGTGGCGCACTATTGGTATCCTGAGGAAGATGGAACCCTGTTGCATGGAACCGTTCTTATTGATGGACACCACCGGGCAGCCAGGACGCTTGAACTCAACGTTCCTTTTTTTGTGCAGGTCCTAACGGAAGAGGAAAGTCATCGAGTGACTGTCCGTGCTCCGGTCGCGTCGGCTAAGGCTACGCTTGCTAAAGTTACGCCGGCCCCCGCCCGCAAAAGGAAAGCATCCCATCAGTCAAAGCGATAAAGACTTGATGACAACACCGAAGGGTCCATTGTCTCAGAGCGATCCCATTGAGCCACAGGATTTGTTGCCACAGTTGAATCCTTGGATTTTGCTGTGCGATCTCGGCGCGAATGAATTCGTGATCAAGAACTCTCGAAACGCCAGCTATTTTCACGCTGGGGCGCAGGAGTTTTTTCTTCTTAAGTCTTTGCAGGCTGCCTGCACTTTCCACCAGCTCAAGCAGAGCTTTCAACAGCAATTCGGGGAAGAATTGCAGTGGAGCGATATAGATGATTTTTTGCAGTCCATTACACAGCGTGGGCTGGTTCCCAATTCCTTGCGATGGCAAGCGTCGGATCAGGTGAATCGTAAAGTCCAAGACGACGAGGACGAGGATAACTCGGTTTCGGACCATTGGAAGCCTAGAGGGTCGATTTTATTTTACCGTGTACCTCTGGTAAACCCGGATAAACATTTAGCTGCCATAGTTCGACTCATTCCTTGGGTTTGGACAAAAACTTTTCTTGCGATAACGTTGGGATGCATGGCGTTTGCGCTCACCATCATGGTGAGCATGCGGGCCGAGCTGGCGTCTTCCTTCCTGGCAGCAATGCGGTGGGAAACATTGGTGTTGTTGGGGTTTACCACGCTCGTAGTTACCATCTTGCATGAGTTTGCGCATGGAGCCACTTGCAAACGTTTTGGCGGTGAGGTCCGTGAGGCAGGTGTGCTCTTGGTCATGTTGATGCCGTGTCTGTACGTCAATGTGTCGGACGCTTGGCTAATTGCAGATCGCAGGAAGCGGCTATTGATCACCGCAGCCGGTGGTTACATGGATTTATGCCTTTGGTTTTTAGCTGTGTTTGCCTGGCGTATTACGCTTCCGGGGACTTTGCCCAACTATCTGAGCTTTGTCGTTCTGACAACGTGCGGTACCCGCGGCTTGATCAATTTCAATCCGTTGCTCCGATTGGATGGATATTACCTATTGAGCGATTTTCTCCGAGTACCGAACTTGTATTCTCGCGGGCGATCCCGCTGGATGAAATTCCTGAACTGGATTCTGTGGGGTGCCCCTCGTCCTGAGAATATTCCGCAAGGAAAGTTGCTTTTCTCTTATGGACTTGTAAGTTGGTGGTTTTCTATTGCGTTTTTGAATTTGGTCCTGATTAATATCATGAGGTATGCAGGCAAGCAATTTGGCTTGGTAGGTTTTCTATTCGGCGGGCTTTTGCTCACGTATGCAATTCGTCGTGTTTTCCGCGGTTTTCTTGGCGTAGAGTTCATGAACATGCTTCGATCGCGATACTTAAGAACGGCATCCTGGATTGTCGGAATGACCGTGGTTTCGGCCTCGTTGTACTTCATCCCAACACCCCATTACACCGTTGGCGATTTTGAGGTGAGACCGGGCGAACGGATCGATGTGCCCGTTCCACTCAATAGTTTCATCTCTAAAGTGCTGGTCGAGGACGGTAACTTGGTAAACGAAGGGGATGCCTTGGTCGAGTTGCATGCACCAGACTTGATCAGCAACATCGAAGCCAAGGAAGCCGAATTGAAGGAGTCGGAAGCGAACCTAGCCCGGCTGAAAGCAGGTCCGCGAGCCGAGGAGGTGGCTGACCAAGAATCGCGAGTCAACCGAATGAAAGCCTGGTGTGAATTGGGACGCTTGGAAGTTGAGACCACCAGTACGACCCTGAAGCACCAACTCAAGGCGCTGGAACATCGCATATCCCAAGCCCAAACGCAATTGTCTTATGCCCAAGCCGCCTACGTTCAGTCGCAGCGTCTCAACAAGCTCGGAGCTTTGGCCGATGTTCAGTTGCAACGGGAACGAGCTCAACTGGATGTTTTGCAGGAACGTCTTGGTGAAGTGAAATCCGAACAATCGGGTCGGGCAACCGAAGGCATTCGAATCGCAATCGCGGAACTCTCACGCCGAGAGCAAGAGCTCGCCGACGCCGAGGGAAAACTGAAATTGCTAAAACTGGGTTCGCGGCCTGAGGATATCGCTGCAGAGGAAGCGAGACGCGAACGTCTCATCGAAGAACTGGATTTTCTCAAAAACCAGCGTTCGCGATTGATCGTCGTGGCACCCACCAACGGTTATGTTTCGGCACCGCGACTTCGAGAACGAGTCGGGCGCTTTAACACTCAAGGTACTTTGCTTTGCCAAGTGGAACGGCCTGGTGTTCCTCGAGTCGAAATCTTCGTGGCCGAAGACGATGCGATGGCGGTCACAACCGGCCAGCCGGTCTACTTCAAAGCCCGGGCCTTACCCTTTGAGACATTTCTGGGCAGCGTGGAACGCATTTCCCCGGCCACAACCAAACCCGAAGATCCAGCCGCATCGCAACGACCGGTCTTTCGTCAAACCGTTGTCGTGCATTGCCGCGTGGATTGCGCCGAAGGCAAACTGAAATCCGGCATGACCGGATTTGGTCGAGTCGATCGGGGTTGGAGTACGATCGGTAGCGTTCTGCTCACCAAGGCCTCGCGGTACGTACGCACCGAATTCTGGTGGTAAGCTGAGCGGCGTGTGGCCGAACGAGGCGTGTCGCTGAGCGAGGCGTGTGGCACGTCCCTGAGTTTACGAAGGGCGTGGTGAATCGCTAGCGACTGTTGACAAAGTTCAGCACGCCCATCGCTATCGCTCTGAGAGGCTGTGATTTTATTGAATCCAAAGAAAGTACCCGTCACACTCCGTGTGACGTAGCCTCAAAAACCAAAGGTTTTTGAACTGCGGCCATCACGCGGAGCGTGATGGGTACTATAAAATCACAGCCTCTGAGCGTGCCACCCATGGAGTAGGTACTTTGCAGACTGCGGTTCGCCTTATGACTCCGGCATCAGCATGGCTCGTTTGCCGTACTGTTCCACTAGCTGTCGTGCGACTCGAAGCGGCAATTCTCTTGCTTTCTTGCCAACCTGCATGCTTTCTGATTCCGTCTTCAGGATTCCAGAGCGAATCAGCGTTTCAATTTGAGATGCAATCGAATCGATATCTCTCGTGCCATCGAGCAACGGGATGATTTGGCGATCTACTTCGGAGACTGAAATCATCTCGTGTCGCAAATTGGTTACAAACCTGCTGGCACGCGCTTGACTGCGAGCCCATGAAGAAATCTTAGGCTTATTTGCCCCTTTCACGACCAATCGATCTTCTTGGAATCGAAAATCGATGAACCCAGAGAGAACCCATTGCATCAAAGTCGCTGCCAATTGATTCTGATCAACGGGCAGTGCAGATTTTCCATTCGTCGGGATTCCAGCCTGCATTGCATCGGACAATTGCTCCAACGATAACGAACCTGGAAAGGCATTAGTCAATGCTTCGATGGTCAATTGACTCGACCCCTCGGGCGCAGAAATAATTTGACCTGTTTTCGTTTTGTACTCTTTGTTGCGACTCTCTGACTTAGCGGATAGAACCTCCGCCACAGGCTCCTCTTTGAAACTTCCAAGGAATCGAATGTTATTAAATCGCGACTGGTCCAAATGGCGAGTAATTGGTATCCCGGAACGTACCAACAGAGTCTCTCGAAACGACCGTCCAACGATGCAGTCCATATAGTGACCACTCAGCACGCCGTCTTGGATGGATTCAAGCTTTTGACTCGTCTCCTTGGAAAGATTTCCTGTCCACATGTTGGAGAGGGTCGATTCACCGAGAAGTTGCAATCCGTATTGAGAGGCAAATCGGATGAAATCTTGAAAGAAATAGGCCTTGTTGTGCTCTTCTAAATGGTCGTGGAAGAGGTATGCATCGGGTTGTTTGTCCAAGAACTCCGCTTCGGCTCGCAAGTAAGCCGCATAGGGAGAAGTATGTGATTCAGTCGACTTCACAAGGAAACCGAGAAGTGCGCGAGCTTGAGCAGTCTTGGCGGCCGTGTCTTTAATTCCCTCCACATGACGAAGCATCATATCTCGAACCATGCCACGGAGGTACCATCCAGGCATTGTGTTGTAGCTGATGTAAGCAATGCCATTGTCGGAAAGATTCTGTGACGACACTCGCAGAATGGCCTCGCGAACTTCTTCCGGTACCCAAGAGAATACGCCATGACAAATGATGTAGTCGAATTGCCCCAGCTCCGGTTTGATGTCCGCAATGCTCCCTTGTTTGATCTCGATATTTCTCAATCCAGTGAAGTTGAGAGCAATCTTTGCGTCTTCGGACTGCAAATTCGACAGTTCAATACCGATGCAGCTAGCATTCGGAAATTGACTCGCAATGGGCATGAGGTTGCCCCCTCCGGCGCATCCCAACTCCAAAATGCGAGCTCTTTCTGGTGGAACGGGTTTCATGCCGAACAGAGTTCCGATACCAAACAGACGATCTGGGTGACTCGCCGGAATCGGATAGCTACCATACGGAACCGTATCATAGCTAGTATCGGCTTTTGCAATCTGGGGTATCGATGTTGTAGGAATAGTCGAAGAAGAATGAATGCTTGATTGACTGCCGGTCATTGTGTATTTTCCTTATACTTGTGTTTGTTATTTGGATCACTTATCGGCAAGATCAGCGCCAATCATCATTTAGACTTCAGTAATCGAAAGCCCGCGTAAATCCATAACAAATCAACTTCTATGAGCTCACCAGCGACGTTGCTTGACCCGCCAAGCGGAGAGTCTTTGGCTGTTTTTTCGAGTGGATACCAAGCGTTCGTGGTATTCATCGTTTTGGCTATATGGTGTTGGGTAGATGTTTGGCCGCGTGGAAGGCTCGATCCAGAAAGACCAGAGTCCCATCGCACCGACTTCACCGTTTACACGAAAGCTGGAAAAGCAGCGATTCTCGGCGAGAACCTATACGCTGTTACTAACGCTCGCGGATGGAGTTATTTGTATTTGCCACTTTTTTCGATACTCGTGTCTCCACTTGCATGGTTGACCGAAGGTTGGCAGTGCATTATTTGGTTTTGGATAAGCATCGCATTCTTGTATGGCACATTTCGGGAATTCACAATTCTCGATCGATGGGCATTTCCTCGCGCTTGGGCGGATAACACCAACCGACTGGCTGCTTGGGGAGGAATCCTTTGTCTGATCGGATTTAGTTTATCAACGCTTAACTGCCTCCAACGCGGCCAAGTCGGTTTGCTTCAGCTGTATCTGACTTTACTGGGGGGGCGAATGATCCTGACCCGGACAACAATTCGTTCGGCGTTTATAGGTGGAGCCATCTTGTCGGGAGGAATCCTTTTGAAATTATCGCCAGCCTTGCCGGCCTCGGTTTTGGTCGGCGGAATGGCATTCATGGCATTACGTGCGCAGGACAAAAACTCCAAACGGGATTTCAAACGTTCATTCTCAGCTCTCCTCGGAATGGTGGCAGGCTTGACGATTGGGATTTGGATCCTGCCAGCGAGTCTTGTTGGATGGGAGCAGAACCAGACTTACTTGGAAACCTGGAAACGAGAGGTCTTTGCGAGAACCAACGAATTAAGCTCCGATCCATTTGCTGGCAATAGCCATTCGACGAAAAACCAGAGTCCAATGAATGGCGTTTGGTTACTTGGGAATACGCTTTGCGTCGAAATAGTTCGAGACCCTAAGTCTGCGGAAACCGTGTATCCGATGGACTTGCCGTTTGGCAAACGGGTACAATCCGGCGTGCGGGTTGTATCGATATTAGCAACTTCAATTACTTTGATTTCAGTGCTGTGGCGAGGTTGTCCGAGCTCGTTGCTTGTCGCCTTTGCGATTGCGAATGCAGCGACGCTTTTGGTTGTGCCGATCGCGCGAGGACACTACTTTATGGCCATGTGGCCGGCAGCAGTGTGGGCGCCTCGATGGTTAATGCTATCAAATCCATTGCCGACTAAGCTGCATTTTGGGTATTGTTGGCTTACTCAAATACCACCAATCCTGTTGATACTTCACTACTTGTTTGAAGCAATCGTTGGGCCATTTGGCCTGCTAGGTCTTGGCGTTTGGATTTGGCAACTTCTGTTGACAATTGCGGTGGTGCGGAAAGCCGTAATATTTCAGCTAATCGTTAAAGTCAGCCAGTCGACTGGCCGATAACACCAAAGTACTAATAGTTTGCAATCAGACCAAATGGTCTGTCGTGAACGATAAGTGCGTTAGGGGGGTTCCTAACACAAGTATCGAAACGCGAATGCATGCATTCTCGACCGCTTGGTGGCGATCGAGATAGATGCATTGGATGCGGTCTGCCTTTCACACAGGTGTGATCACATCACCGCTGCTCGAACACGTCGACCGACGGGACCTCCTGGCTCATGAAACGCTACCTTTATCGATGGTTCGCTGGTTTGCAAATTGGCTGCGTACTGCTGACCGGTTGCCATCCTACACAGCCATTCTTTTTGGGCCAACGCGGTGACTTGGCCCACTATATCGACCGTGCACAGCAAATTGAGTACGCCGATCTCGAAGCGTCTCCATTGCCGGAAGCGAGCCAATCGCGAGAGCCTTTCTCTCTGAACAATCAAAATTTTGAGCACCTCGACCTATCACTCGAGGAGTGCATTGCATACGCATTAGTAAATACGCAAGTCGTTCATGCACTGCAGGGCACGCAACGTCAAAACGCGGACATAGCGGCAACGATCCTTTCCGGTCAGTCTGGACAATTATTAACCTCCAGTGACGCGGCAATCACAGCGACAACAACCAATTCGCAACCGGCTGTAACGGATCAAAACGGTAATCGTATTCTTCCTCGCGGGGCGTCACGGGCCAATCAGGTAGGCGGAGTCGAGGATGCACTTAGCGAGTTTGATGCACAATTTACCTCCTTCATGTCGTTCAATACGACGGATCGAGCTCGAAACGTTGGTGCAGGCAACGTCTTCAATCCACAGTTGTTTCAAGGGCGAGACACGACCGCCCAAATGGCGATCTCCAAAAGAACAGCAACCGGCGGTGTAGCGACCATTCGCTCACAATCGATCTATTCGTACAACAATATCCCGACTCAATCAGCTGGCGTTGGCAATTTCGGTCGAGCGGTTCCTAGCGACTACACACAGATCTTCGAGGCTCAAGTACAGCATCCGCTGATACGAGGTCGGGGAACGTTAGTGAACCGTATACCAATCGTGCTGGCACGCATCAACGAAGATATTTCGATTGGCCAATACGAAGAGCGTGTTCGCAATCTGGTACGTGACGTTGAGTTTGCTTATTGGGATCTCTATGCTGCATATTTCAATGTCGACACAGCTCGGACCGCGCTCGAAAGTGCTGCACTTGCACACAAGATTGCGTACGCAAAGCTCAAAAGCGGTACGTCAGCCAATGCGGAAGCTCAGGCGCGTGTGACCTATCACCAATTCAAAGCACAACTGGACGCTGCCCTCGCCGGCGGCGGATCGTTTGGCAACGACCCAGGGCTCTTCGGTCGTGAACAAATTCTGCGACTACTGATGGGTTGGGCGGCAAACGATGGACGATTGATTCGCCCAAGCGACAAACCAGCAATCGGATTGGCCGAGTTTGATTGGGACACCGCACGCGGAGAAACTCTTTGTCGCAACATCGACATACGTCAGCAAAAGTGGTCTATCAAACAAAGAGAACTGGAGCTGATCTCTGCCAAAAACCAGTCTTTGGCGGACGTAAACCTGACCTTGAACTATCGTTGGCTGGGTGTTGGTAGCTCACTGATCGATCGGCACGGTGGAAACGCACCATTCCCGGTTGGACGACCAAGCGCATTAGAAGAGCTACTCGGCGGTAATTATCAAGAAGGTGGAATCCGGATGGAGTTTAATCCGAATGCTTTTGGTTCGCGCCGGCAGTTAAACGATGTTCAAAATAAACAACTTACATTGGCAAGGGAACACAGAATTCTCGAAGCCAAAGAAATTGCTGCGGTCAACAAACTTTCGGGACTCTGGCAACAGGTAGATAGTCTGCACAAACAAATGACCCAACAATTCCAAGCACTCAGTGCTGCACAGACACTTGTCGAAGTCACACAAGCCAAGTTCGATGCAGGCGATTCGTCAAGTAGCCCAGATGCCACCATTGACAATCTTCTGCGAGCACAACAATCCCGTTCAACAGCCGGGCAGAATTACGTTCGAGCACTTGCGGAATACAACAAAGCCTTAGTCGAAATCCACGCTCTGAAGGGATCTCTGCTCGAGTACAACAACATTGCTCTCGAAGAGGGCTTGTGGCCTGAAAAGGCATACTGGGACGCTCACGAACGAGCTCGCGAACGTGATGCAGCCAAGTACATGGACTATGGAGCCAGCCGACCAAAAGTCATTAGCCGTGGCAGTTACACGCAACACCCTGGCACTGCGAACTCTCAAGCTCGTTCAGCCAGCCTGACACCTGGGGGACCTGCCCCAACAAAGAAACCAGCTGGTCCAAACGACGCGCTGGAAACTATCCCAGCATTACCGAACCTGCCGACAGAAGACATGCCAGAAAAGCGAGCAGGCTACAATTCGAAGCCCAAATTTGAGTGGGGACGATGATTCACCGTGGAATTGAATGCGTA
Organism: Pirellula sp.; assembly: GCA_043743995.1. Classification (GTDB taxonomy): domain Bacteria; phylum Planctomycetota; class Planctomycetia; order Pirellulales; family Pirellulaceae; genus JBKCUI01. The sequence goes on from JAYTVM010000472.1 coordinate 37,628, forward strand.
CAGCGTAAGCTGTGAACGAGGGTAGGGGGAAAACCCAAGGGACGATTGGCAGAATAGGTCAACCGTCCCTTGAGTCATTGTAGGTCCTGCCTGCCGGGCAGGACTTCGGCGTAAAAGTCGGTGAGGTATTTTCAGCTACGAAGTGCCGCCCGGCAGGCGGCACCTACTGCCCCCTAGCGTATTCTCAATGCCTTGCATGTATCTTCATAGACAGCTTCCAGTTCCAGGCCGACAGCTAAGGTCTCGCAGAGCCATATCGGGAGGGTTGGTAGAGGCAGACCGACGGCCAAAGGATAGTGCCAACTGTCCATCAATCGCTTGGTATTCTCATAGCGCATACGCATGGTTACCGCGTAGGTGGTTGATAACTCGCGACCTTCGTGCATCGTGTTCACATCGCCCATTGTCAGCAGATCTTCATACAGACTGAAATGGCTAGTTGTAACAATATCGACAATGGACACCGAAACATCTTGGTACAGTAGCTTGGCTACCTTGGATACAAACCCCGCTCGATTTTCTGGTCGGTCTTTGTTGGATGGACTGACGATTGCGATGGCTGCAACCAAACGCCGATTGCGTTTGCTGTCGTAAACGCGAACTTCATAAACATCCTGATTGGGTAGCCTAGGCGCTAAAATGGACGTTGGTTTCGGAGGCGCGTAGGTCATGACGGCCGTTCCACCTTCTTGAGCAATGTCCGGAACCACGTTCGAGTGTATTACGTTTTGGCGATCAAATGTTCCAATGTCGACTTCAAACCTACCTAGGTAAACACCTGGGCCTGCAAAATAAGGTTCAGGAAGGATCTTGGAAAGATGCTGTACGATGACCATCGGCCATCCGCCATGCAACTCATCCCAGGATCGAACATCATCCAACGGAGATCGAAAATGGTCGCGTAACGGCATGGCTAAAACCTCGAATGACTGAAGTGGATTTTTACCCGATGGCCTAGTTTACCATCAAGTAGGTCCTGCCTGCCGGGCAGGACTTCGCTCTGCGTTTGACGCGTAAAAGTCGGTGAGGTATTTTCAGTTGCATCGTGCCGCCCGGCAGGCGGCACCTACCCGTGCCGCTTTAGCAGAGACGCATTGACTGTTTTGATGTAATTGCGGCCAGCTTTGGTAAATGGGTGGATTAAATTGAAATAGAGGATATACCAGATTGCCGCCAAGCCATCCCATGTGCCAATTTTTTTCCCCTCTTCATAGGTCCGGCCATAATAAGAAATCGGTACCTCGTAGGTCCTCGCCTGAGTTTTGCAAACCATAGCTGTTATCTCAACTTCCATTCCAAACCCGCTGCTTCGCAAATGCAACGGCGCGATCACGTCGCGATGAAACGCTTTGTAACATGTCTCTATGTCCGACATGTTTCGATTCGTAAGAATGTTGCTCAGGCAAGTCAAAAACTTGTTTGCAAGATAGTGGTAATAGTAGAGGACCCGCGACGCTCTCTTGACCATAAAACGGCTGCCGTAAACAACATCGGCTACCCCCTCGATGATCGGAGAAATGATCTCCGGTATCTCGCTCGGATCGTACTCCAAGTCCGCATCTTGAACGATCAATACGTCGCCCGAGCTTTCGGAAATTGCTCTGGCAATGGCTGCCGTTTTGCCCAGATTCTTAGGTTGGGAAAAGAAGCGGATTTCAGGCTTGTCCGCCGCCAATTGCTGGACCAATTGGCCTGTGTTGTCAGTTGAACCATCGTCGACAACAAGAATTTCTCGTTCGCCAATCGGCAACTCAAGGAGCTTGAACAAAACTCGTTCAATCGTTTTTTCTTCGTTGAACGCGGGTACAAGAATCGAAACTTTCAAACCGATTTCCTTAGTAGTATTGCTGGTTGATTGGTTTGATCACAATTTCAGGAACGTGCACCCGATCGGGCAAGCTGGCCAAGCCTACTACGACTTGAGCAATATCCTCTGGCCTCAAGATCTTTTGCCTGTGTTCATCTGAGACCGGCGTTGGCCTCTGCTCTAGCAAGGGAGTGTCTACTTCACCGGGGTATACATTGGTGACTCGAATATTTTCTGCACTCACTTCGTTCGAGACACAGGTCCCCAGTGCCGACATCGCAAACTTGCTAGCTGAATACGCCACTCCACCCAGTGCAATAGCACGTTTACCAGCTATGCTTGAAATGTTGATAATCATGCCGTTCCGCCGAGCCCGCATTTGAGGTAGGACCGAGTAGATGCAATTGTACGCACCTGTTGCATTGATCGCCATGATCTGATCCCATTGGTCGGGAGTCATACTATTGATGGCGCGATCGCGGATGTTGACACCAGCCGCGTTTACTAAGATATCGACCTGACCAAGGTCTTCGGCAACCCATTCAAAAAATCTTTCGACGCTGCTTCGCTTTGCGATGTCAACCGTGCGACCGAGCAAGTTTCCTCCGGAAGCTTTGATTGCATCTGCAATCGCGACGTCGCGGCGGGACCCGATCGCAACTTTCGCTCCGGATTGCGAGAAAAGGTTCGCGATCGCGAATCCAATTCCAGTGGCACCACCCGTTACGACGACGTGTTTGTTTTTCAGAGCCTGGGTTTCGATCATTTTCTAAGGTTTTACTTCAAATTGGCTGGGGAAATGGCTGGTGGCTCAATCTCGAATTTAAGGTGCCTAGCCCTCGTGCAGCATTCTACCAAAACCCAAGTTGTCGTGATTTGAAATTCGGACGCAGAAACTGGTTATTGGGTCCACGAAAAGCACTAAAGTCACGAAAAGTTGCCTTTGGTATCAACCTCTCGTGACTTTCGTGCCTTTCGTGGACAGCATAAACTCGTGAGCACGAAGCTCAAGTGTTGAACTATCTGAAAGCAACAGGCTATCGAGTGGGGTTGCTGGTCAACTTTGGTTGCCATCCGAAGGCAACCGTTAAGCGGCTGGTTCGATAGTTTTTTGTCCACGAAAAACACGAAAGGCACGAAAGGAAAAAGTCGGCCATCAATATGTGAAAAAAACCAATTTCTAACCAAAGACGTTGCCTGGTGTAGCTCCCGCCGCTGTGAAAGGTCCGGACGTCACTTCACCTCGTTGAAAACGGGCATGTCGTCGTCGCCATCAACGGTTCCACTTTCGGGTTGGATGCCCCATTGTTGCATGCGACGCAGGAGGCGCGCACGAGAAATGTTTAATATCTTGGCCGCAGAAGTCTTGTTTTTTGGGAACCTCTCTAAGGCTCGCATGATCATGGTCTTCTCTACGTCTTCGAGAATCGAGTCCAAGTCTACAGTTTCATCTACCTGGTATTGTTCAATGTGAGAGACACAAGTTCGAATATTTACCGGGAGATCTTTGTCCGTAAGCACATCGCCTGATGCATTTTTTGTTGCGTGGGACAGTGCATCGGCGAACTCTTCTATGTCTTCAGGCCATGAATAGGCAGTGAGTGCCTCCACGAAACTGCTGCTTATCTCCCGAGTCGGATTACGTTGATCGCTAAACCAAGCGCTAACTAAGGTGGGAATGTCCTCCAGTCGATCGACAAGCCTTGGCAAATCGACGCGAAGTACGCTAATACGTGATAACACATCTCTCCACCGCAAGTCACTCACTGACAATGCCTGAACCAAATTAGGATCGCATGTGGCGATACAAACGGTCGATCCATGATTCTTGAGAAACGTAGCCAATTGGGAAATACACTCTTGGGGTAAGCCTTCGAGACTATCAAGTAAAACGGTTGGTTCCGCTTTCGAACTCATTTTGCTTTCGTCAATAACTTCAAGCATGCTTTGCAACAATTCGACATCCATCAACGAGCAGTCAATTCGAATCAGCGAACTGCCTATCGTAAATTTGCGTTCGCTTGTATTCCGTCCTTTGCGACGTGACTCAATGGATTGCGCCAGCCAAGATCGGCCTGACCCTTTTTGGCCGAAAACGGTCAGGGGTAAATGATTTGCAATAGCAATTTGAACTTGCTCCAATGCGCGGCGCATGCCGGCTGATTTTCCTTGCAAGTACCACATACTATCCAAGTGAACGAATCTGCTCCGATTCTCTCGCATGATTTTGTGCGTGATCGACGATTGTTCATCTATCAGTTCATTGAGTTCGCTATCGGGAGTCGGACATAGCACGCAAAGCACGCAGCCAGTTTTCTCCTCCAAAGGAATCAAGCATCGTATCCACTGTGAATCGATGGGTGCATTGGTTGAGGGGGTGTTGGATTCGTTGAACCTTGGAATCGGGCCAAATTCAGGTTGCAATTTTAGAAACTGGCGAGACCAATGGGTTGGCAAAGAGAAGAATGCAGAAAGTTGGGCGTTCGGATTTCTATCCTCGGGAATGGGGGAACTGCATAGTAATCCCAGCAAAGAATCCGGCGACCGCCCTACGAGTTGACCCAACGCCTCATTTGCAAATACAAGCGTGTCTTCTTCGGAAATAACGTAGATCGGTATGTATGAACTGCCGAGCAACCTTGCGATCTGGCGTTTGGCGATGGAACGGTTGGTTTCATCCATTATTCGTATCTTCTCAACGCTAGCCGATCGACTTCGCCCATGAGTTCTTGTTTATCACTGCACAGTGCTTCGACAACGTTGAGAAGTTTCCGAATCGCTAACTCGACGACATCAGGTAAATCCAAGGCGCTGCCTAACAGCTCCTCTACATCCTTCAGAATTTGCTCGACGTCTGATCTTTTCATGCTGCAAGTATACGCAAATCACCAATCACGGACTTTTGCTAGCGTTGAGAAGATACGAAAAAGTTTTGGTACCAAGCCCAGGATGCATCGTCCGTGCCGATCCTCAACGTGCCGTTCTTCAAATGCACGACGACACAATCCCTTCGCATAGGTAAGCTACTGATAATGTCGTCGTTGGTCATTCCATCGTCGCAAGGTTGACAGTTTTCGTAAAACCGTGCTATTGAATTAGTGGCTTGGAATATTTCAACTTCTCGCTTAGCAGGTCATGGAAAGCCAAGATTTCCGGCGAGGAAGTTTTGGGTAACTGCCTCTAACCATTGACCAGATCGACTGTTTCCTGATCTAGATTTTATTTGCAGATTCCCCTAAAAGCGACTGCATGCAGGAATTCTCCATTCAACGAAGCTCACGGAAGTGCCACATGGGAGACCGCTCGTTCGATCCAGGCGAGCGGTACTATTCTGCCGTGCTTCAACGGGGCCGCGAACTGGTTCGGCAAGATTTCAGCACGGAACACTGGCAAGGTCCGCCTAATAAAACGATCGGTTGGTGGGTTAGTCAAATGCCAACCAAGCGAGCCGGCAAGCTGACCCTTGCACCTACCGTTGTTCTATTGGATGCGTTGGAAAAACTATGCGAGCAGCCGGACGATGGCGATCTCGCCTACTTGTTGGCAGTCCTATTAATAAGAAGACGTCTTTTGACGGAACAGATCAGCGAACCGTCCGAGGATGCCCCGACACACATGCAGCTTACCCATTCTTCTAGCGGACGTGAGTTTTTCGTGCCCGTGAACATACCCACACCAGATCGCACGGAAGCCTTGCACCAGAAACTGATCGATTTGCTTTACTGTGAAACTTGAGCCGCAGATTATCTCTCCATGCGTGGGAGAGCCAAAAGCATCCAAAGCCTTGCAGTGCTTAGCAGTCGTTCTGTTGACTTTCGCAACTGGGGGTGCGACCTGTATGCACCGACGTGCGATACCGGAGTTTCAGCCCAAGCCATTGTTCACAACTCCGCCGACTTTAGACCAACTAGCTGAAGCTATCAATCGATCGCGAAATATACAGTCGCTCCAATCCAACTCGGTCACAGTGAAAGTCACCGGATCGAGTTCGATCAATACTAATGTAACCTGGGCCCGCGAAAAACGCTTCCGAATGACAGCGAGCGTTGCAGGAGTTGCTGGCGTCGACATCGGTAGTAATGACGAAGAGTTTTGGATGGCCATTCGTGGAGGCTTGACTAAAGAAATGTACTACGCCAAACACATCGAATTTGAATCTCAGGCTGATCGGCCTATCCTGCCTGTATCGCCTGTTTGGCTGATCCAAGCGATGGGGGTTTGCGAAATTGATCTTACAAGACTTGTTCAGCAACCCGTCACGCGCGCAGACGGGATGGTCGAGCTGACGACGGTAGAACCGAGCCCAATCGGGAACTTCACACGTACACTAGTTGTCGATCCAAAATATGGATTTAGCCGCGAAGTGTTCTTGAGGGACCCTTCAGGTCGTTTGGTAGCTAATGCAAAGCAGTCTAAACATGAATACTACGCATCCGCTCAGACTTCATTGCCTCACCTTGTCAAGGTGCAGTTAATGCCTTCGGGAAATGAAGTTTTGGAACTCGATATATCGATTGCGTCCTATGTTGTAAACAGTTTGGCATTGGACAACATGACTCAGTTTGTATTGCCCAATACGAATGGCTATCGAGTAGAAAACTTGGGTCGACGCGGACCTCAAGCAATTGTCCCTCAGCAAGTTGCACCGCCTCAACTTGGTTACCCTCAAGGCGCATATCGGGGTGTGCCATGGGATGGAATGACTGCGCGGTGACATCAACCATCTTCGTGTCTAACCGGCGCAGTCGCGGTGAAATGAAAGGGAGTCGAACATGCGACTACCGCTGATTTCAAAGTCAACCATTCGCAAAAAACTACTCGTTTCAATGTTGGTACTTGGCATTGTGGTTGCGGTCCTTGGATACAGCAGCTTTCGTGGTGTGTACGCTTATCGCGACCTCGTAACAACTCTCAGCAGTCGCGCTTCCGAAATGCCGCTCACGACCGAGCTCACTCGTTCCATCGACGAGTTGCGAAACGGCTTTCAAAACATGGACATCCGTGAGCCCATGGAGTTCTCATTATCTAACCCGCATCAATTCGACTCCCTGAAGAATCAGCGACACTTTAGTGAGAAGCTGCATCATGTGCACGTTGTCCTTGCTCTATACAAATCGCGGCTTGAAAATTTGAACGCCGACGACTCTTTTCTCTCTGATCTGTCGGACGAATTCGAGAAGTCAGCTGAAATAGCAGAACTGCTCAGCACGATTTCCATAAGACACCAGGACTTGCTTGAGTCAGGCAGTGTTTCGCATACAATACATCAATTGCAAGATCTCGAACAACTGTCGAAACTTGCACACATACTACCTACCTTCTTCAGCAATCGGATGGCTAGTTTTCGCAACGATGTTCGATCAGGGTATCGGACTTGGATTGCGCTTGCTTGGAGCAGCGCAACGCTTGCAGCTTTTCTGTTAATTGGGCTGATTGCTTATGCTCGCATTGCCGTCATCAAACCTTTTAAAGAACTGCTAGCTGGCTCCCGTAGAGTAGCGTCCGGCGACTTTGCACACCGAATTCACATCGAAAGCAGGGACGAGTTGTCGGAGCTGGCGGATGCAATCAACCTCGGAGCGGCCAGTTTCTTAAGTATCCAGCGAGATCTAAATGAACAAGTGCGAGAGCGATCTCAAGAAGTCATTCGTAATGAGCAATTGGCTAGTGTTGGCTTTCTTGCGGCTGGAGTCGCACATGAAATCAACAATCCACTCGCTTCGATCGCTTGGAGTGCCGAAGCTCTCGAGTCGAGGCTGCACCGAATACTGCACCCTGTGGAATCGCAGAATGAACGACCACCGGAGGAGTCGGCGCCTGGCTTCGATTTAGACACACTGCGAACCTACTTGCGTCGCATTCAAGATGAAGCGTTTCGATGCAAAGGAATCACCGAACGACTGCTCGATTTTTCTCGACTCGGAACAGAACAACGCAAGCAATCGATCGACATGAATGAGATTGTGGGGGATGTGGTCGATATGGTAAGACATCTTGGTCAATTCCGAACACAAAAAATCGAATTCCAGCCGCGACCGATGCCTATGATTGCGTGGGCAAGTCCACAAGAGATGAAACAAGTGGTGCTCAACCTGTTAACGAACTCACTCGAATCTCTGGATCCGGCGCGGAGTGATGGCTGTGTTGGAATCACGCTCGAGGCATTACACGACTCGGTTCGCCTGGTTATAGAAGACAACGGATGTGGTATGACCGAAGAAGTATTGCAGCATCTTTTTGAACCGTTTTTTACGCGACGCCGCGATGGTCGCGGTACGGGGCTTGGACTGCCTATCACCAGCCGCATCATCGCCGACCATGGCGGACGGATTACTCCCAAAAGCCAAGGAATTAACTGCGGTACACGCTTCGAAGTGATCTTGCCCAATCAACCTGTCAGCAATGAAACCTATGACACCACCGATGAAAAAATCGCAGCCTAGCCAACTCTCCATACTTTTTGCAGATGATGAGCCCTCACTGCAAGAGTTGATGAGAATGGAGTTGCCCCATTTGGGACACCGCGTGACAGTCTGTCCCGACGGGTATACGGCCGTAGCTGCATTGGAGCGCGAGACATTCGACTGCTTAATTGTCGATTTGGATATGCCGGGCATGAACGGCATTCAAGTCATTGAACGAGCCGCAACGCTATCTCCTAAAACCGAGTCAATTGTTTTGACGGGCAAGCAGTCGCTCGAAACAGCCGTTGCGGCTCTTAGGTTTGGTGTCATCGATTATCTGAGTAAGCCGTGCCGTTTGTCTGAACTGCAATCCCTGCTTCAGCGCGTAGCTGCGCGTCGTGAACTAAAAAGACATATCGCGACCATGGACCAATCGTCCGAATCATCGCCGAAAAGCTTCCCAAAGTTGATTGGCAGTTCCAACGCAATGCAAAATGTGCTCACTTTGATTCGCAAGGTCGCTTGCACCCAAAGTACGGTACTTATTCGAGGTGAAACGGGTTGTGGCAAAGAATTGGTAGCCCGCGCTCTGCATGACCAAAGTATGAGGAAGGACAAAGCCTTTATTGCTGTCAACTGTGGCGCGTTGCCAGAACACTTGATCGAAAGTGAACTCTTCGGTCATAAAAAAGGAGCATTTACCGGCGCCGATTCTCAGCGCGACGGGCTCTTCGAGGTCGCAAGCGGCGGCACGATTTTTCTGGATGAAATTGGCGAGTTGCCCTTGGCCATGCAAGCCAAGCTGCTGCGAGTCCTAGAGAGCGGTGATATCCGACGGGTCGGTGACAATCAGACTTTTCATGTGGATGTTCGTGTCATTTGTGCGACACACCGCGACGTGGAAGCCATGGTTGAATCGGGAGCGTTTCGCGAAGACTTGAAGTTTAGAATTAACACATTTGAAATTCACGTCCCTGCTTTGCGAGACCGCATGGAAGATGTCCTGCCGCTTGCGCGACATCTCTATCTACGTCATCGTCCGGAACATGCATCGATTGAAGCCATTTTCGCTGACGAAACCATCGCGGTTTTCAAACAGCATCCTTGGCCAGGAAACGTCAGAGAATTAGCCAATGTTGTCGAGCACGCGACCATTCTTTGTGACCACCCTCCAATTCTTCCGGAACACCTCCCTCGTCATTTTGTCGACAAGAGGATCAAACGCGAATTGAAGTCAACCATCCTGTCTAACAATCCTTTAAGTCTCAGAGAAATGGAATCGCTGGCAGTTCAGGAAGCCATTCAACGCCATCAAGGCAACAAGCCAGCTGCGGCGGAAGAGCTTGGTATCAGTCTCAAAACACTTTACAATAAGCTGAACCAAAGTGACTTGGCGAATAAAAAAGCCGCGTAGAAAAAAATCCCGATTCGGCGCTTATCGAATCACAATTGCGAGAACTATTTCGTGAAGCTAGATCGTAATGGATCTGCGTTACGACGAGTAGTCTAAAGTTTACTCCCACTCCTTCCAGTCGGGGGCAACCTAGGCTGTTTAAAAACTGGTGTTGTGGCATTCCTTTCTTGCGTAACTTTTGTTCCAAGAGACCCCAGCGGCCTTTTCTTGACGCGAAATGTACATGTTTTTTTGATTTTCGTTGCCCTAAGTGCGCACGGGTACCTTCGCATTTTGAACCATTT
>JAYTVM010000473.1:0-1126 GCA_043743995.1 Pirellula sp.
TGGGTCATTGAAAGGGTCGATTTCCGAGATGACATTTCCGACCGAATCATAACGCCACGCTTTATAGCTTGGCAGTTTGCTTCCTGCGTCATCTGGATCAGGATCATTGCGTTTGACGCGACGCCCACCTTGGTCGTATCCAAAAGTCGTCGTTCGACCGAGTGGATCAATGATTCGATCGAGAAGACCATCAATGGTGTATTGATAGTCCGTCGTTGGACGGGAAAGTCCAGTTGCGGGTGTCGGTTCTGTGATCCTGGATAATCGACCTTGGCTATCGTAGGCGTAATCTGTTGTGCCGCCAGTGGCGTCGGTCCTGGATCGCATATTTCCGTCCACCCAATACGCTTGCTTAAAATTGATCGTATCGCCGGCAACGTCGACTGGGCGATTCAGGGCGTCGGTCGTTACGGAAGTAATGCGTCCCTCCGGGTCTGTCACGTCGACCTTCCAACCGGCCCCCACAACCGTGTACGCATATTGTGTCACGGCATTTAACGGGGCGGTGATTTTGCTCACTCGGTTGAGGATGTCATGTTCAACTACCGTAAGGTTATTAAGACCGTCGGTAACGCGGGCGACGTTACTGAGGCTATCGTAGCCTATCTGAGTTTTGAAGCGTCCGTCCGGAACTCGTTGATCTGATGAGGTAGTAAAGAGACTGGAGCCACCATCGGGAGTATAAATTTCTTTGGGACGGTCAAGCCGATCGTAGACAACCGTTGTGAAACGTTGGGACGCCACTCCAACGATTTTATCTTCCTCAACTGTTGAAAGTCGATTGCTATTAGGGTCGTATCCGAAGGTGGTAACTAAACCAGGGTATTTGGTAGTCACACCGGTCGAATTAGGCGTTCCGGTGATCGGGCTATTGACAATCAGGCTGTTTGCCGAGACGTAGGTTTGCAATTGAATGTTCGTAAGGGTGTTCCCAGCGATTGCAACTGCTTTTGACGTCGAACGTAGGACGTTGCCACTCGTATCGGTATATAAATACCAAGTAACTGTGTTGCATTGTTCAGCGGATTCGACGAGGCGCTCGAGTGAATCAAACTTTTGTCCGTCTGTGAGCGCGGTAACCAACAGTCGAGTGCTACTTGGAACAGACGTATCGATTGCAGAATTG
>JAYTVM010000474.1:0-12520 GCA_043743995.1 Pirellula sp.
CTTGGCATGTTGGTCGATTCGCTGGAGTCGGGCAAGTTGTCCACCAAAATCTTCGATGCGTCGCAGATCCAAAATCTGTCTGCAGTACGAGACAATTCTGTGACCCCCCGGCTTTCCAAGCTGCTCTCGGCTTCGATCAACTCCGATCGTCAAAAAGTCATCGATGACTATTCCAAGCAATTGGCAACGCTCGAAGTCGATCCAAACAATAATCGCGGCAAGGCAGTATTCACCAAAAACTGCTCCACTTGTCACAAAATCGATGTCATTGGAGCTATGGTTGGACCAGATATATCAGACTCACGAGTTCATACCTACGAGAAATTGCTTATCTCGATTTTGGATCCCAATCGTTCGATCGATGCGAATTACTTCCGCTATTTGGCTCGCACAGACGATGGAACGGTGGTCGAGGGTTTACTGAAGGATTCGAACACGCAAACGATCACGTTGCTGAGCCAGAACGGTAGGTTAACAACCTTGAACCGTTCCGAAATCGAAGAGCTTAAGAGTTCAGGCACGTCGCTGATGCCCGAAGGGGTCGAGTCGCAAATTTCGGCCAGGGAAATGGCCGACTTGCTTTGGTTCGTCAAAAATTGGCGTTATGCAGTGGATAATGTACCAGCCAATGCAACGATTAGGGAATAGGTGGAGGGATTAGGGATTAGGGATTAGGGTGTGACCGCAAATCCGTGTGCCAATGCCCCCGAGTTTACCTCGGGGGATCGTTACCATAGCTCTAGAACAGAAGGTCAATACCCTCGGCATAAAGCCGACGGCATGCCAATGCCCCCGAGTTTATCTCGGGGGATCGTTACTTTGGCTCTAGTCTAGAGTAAGGATCAGAACCCCTGGCATGAAGCCATGGGCACGCCATTGCCGTCACGTCAAAAGCTTCATCAAATAGTCGAACGCGCATTGATAAATCTCGGGTTCTTTGCTTGCGCGTGGACCGGCGATATTGAGGGTTCGAACTCGATTGCTCACTAGCCATTCTCGCACCCGCTCCATGCGGCCCGGATGGGTCAATCGAATTTTCAGACAGGGTTGACCCAGGTTTCCAGCATGCATAAATGTTTTGAGTGTCCCGCCCTCCAAAATCGAACCGTAGAGTACCAATGTCGCGTCCGAATCGATAACGTTGCGCTTCGTTCGATCTGCGTACTTCGGCGACGGATGTTCCTCGAGTTGATAGCAGTCAGGGATCGGTCCATCCTCTGCAAGCCTACCCTGTGGGCACCAACCGCCGTGTGGTATCTCAAGTGCAATCGCAACGTCGAGGGCTGCCCGATCAACGCCTGTTTGCCCACCCGATACGATGCGATCAAGGAGCCATGGCGGCTTAGGCGCAAGCCGGTTTCCCTGAAGTTTGACTCGTGGTTTTGGAGTTAGGTCGCTGATGGTGGTTTGCTCGTTAGAAAGCCAAGTGAGTGGAACCCAATTGAAACGAAAACGCTGGTCGTAATGATTTTTCCACGCAATCTCACTTCGTAAGTGGCAGCGATTATCTAATTTCGGACGCTTGAATGCAAGTTGCGGTCTATGTTTCCTCAGATCGTGTCATGGCCCAAGGTCCGGGACATCCGAAGAAGAGAAAAACAACCCACCGAAGCGAGAGTTCTTTAACGTGAGTCAAGTTGAATTGAATTTAACCTCCCGTGTTCGAAAACCCATCTTTTGGTTCTCACTGTTATTTCTTTCCGTTGCGGTGGGAATGGCCGCAACTCCGTCTGGGAAATTGGATCCACGTGACAAACAGTGGAATTTGGCGATCGATCCGCATAAGGTCATCGGCTACCAAAGCTGCGAAAAGTGCCATGCCGCCGAAATCCAAACTTGGCAAAGAACGCCACATAACGACACCTTCTTGACTCTGCATCGCAAGCCAGAAGCCCAGAAAATCGCAGATAAGCTCGGGATTGCGAATTTCAAAAATGACTCGAACTGCATTCAATGCCATTACACCATGGGCCATGTTGAGAATCGACTGGAAGCGATGGCTGGCGTCTCCTGCGAATCTTGCCACGGAGCAGCCAAGGACTGGGTTACTATTCATAACGACTACGGCGGACCAAAAGCTACCCGAGCCCAAGAGTCTATTGAGCACCGTAGCAAACGGCTAACGACTAGTATTGAGCTGGGTATGCGAAACCCCGTGAACGTTTACCTGGTGGCTCAAAGCTGTTACCGATGTCACACCGTCCCCGATGAAAAACTAGTCAACGTAGGTGGGCATAAAGCCGGTAGCCTTGATTTTGAACTGGTCAGTTGGTCGCAAGGAACCGTCCGTCATAACTTCGTTCGAACCGATGGTAAAGCAAACGCCGAAGAGGCTGCTCCGCGATTGCGTGCCATGTTTGTCGCTGGCATGATTGCGGACCTAGAATTCAGTATACGAGCAACCTCGCAAGCCACCGAAAAAGCAACTTTCGGAATCACCTCTGCCCAACGAGCCGCTCGTTCGCTCGAACGATTGAAATCCGCTCAGTCCAAACTCAACCATCCGATCCTCGCCGAAACGGTCAACATCGCCCAAAAGGTCGCGCTCAAACTCAACAATCGCGACCAACTTGAGAAAGCCGCGAACCAGATTTACGAACTTGGCATTCATTTCGGTGCAACCGTCACCGGCGAAGAGTTGGCCGCTATCGATTCCTTCATCCCGCCAAAGAACAAATGGAAGTAATCGCGAAAGAAATAAAGCCTGGTTCGATTGGGCCAACGATCGAAAGAAGCAGCTTCGATTGCGATCCAATCACGATGGACTGGCTGCTTGGTGTTGGTAGCAGAAGCGATATTAAGCTACGAATCGACATGCCTGAGACGCCGGCTAAGCAGGAGTCAAGCGAAACAAAGGAATCACAGTGGGGACCACCGCGCCACACTGAACAGTTGTTACGTCTGCTCGATCGACAGCAAGCGTGGTATGATGCCCAGCAGCAAGCTGCACGTGCAGCCGAACAACTCTTGTCACTGTGCGAGCATCACCAGCAACAATGGCTCCAACCGATTCCACAAACTCAACCGGCGACCCCGCAAACTCAACCGGCGACTCCGACCAATCGATCTTAGACTCGGCCTCTGGTCCGATTCAACGCGTGTTAATCATTGGCGCCGGTTGGACTGGCCGTCAAATTGCCGGTCAAATGGTCGCCTACGGGTTAGACGTCACCCTCGTCGACAACAGTGCACAGGCCCTCGACGTATCCCGATCGTGGATCCTGGAACAGCGGGAAACGTTTTTTGAACAGGGGTACTGGCCTGAAGTAAGCCATGACATTCTTGCTAGCCGCATTCATACGGCGTCTGGCATCGATGCGGTCACAGGCGAAACTGATCTCGTTCTCGAATCGGTCAGCGAGCAGTTTTCTCTCAAACGTCGCATCATCAAAACCTATTCGGAAAGATTCCCGTCCCCGACGATTATCGCATCGAATAGCTCGTATTTCACACCATCCATGTTGCAACCGCATGTCGTAACCCCCGAACGTTTCGCGAATTTCCATTTCCATGTACCGATCTGGCGAGCGACCCTCGTCGATGTCGCATCTGGCCCATTGACGGACGATGCAACCGTCCGAAGACTAGTGGTCTTGGCCATTCATATCGGTCAGACGCCACTTGTTCAACGGGTTGAGAATCCAGGATATGTCTTCAATTGGATGTTGAAGGCGTTGCTGCAATCTGCACTGCAATTGGTCGATCGCAAAGTGGCGCAGCCTGCCGATATCGATATGGCTTGGAAAAAAGTTACCGGCATGGCCATCGGTCCATTCGGAATCATGGATCAAATCGGTGTCGATTTGATCCATCAAACCATGTCGCACGCTCGTTTTGTCGATGGCGACGAGGAGTGGCAACCTCTCGTCGATATCCTGCAACCTTACGTCGATAGCAATCGACTTGGCGTCAAGACGGGGCAAGGGTTCTTTGACTATTGATTAGCCATCTCTATAGCGACATTTCCCAAATTCTACTTCATGGATCGGATAGGTGAAATTGAAGATCATACGTAGAGCCCCAATTTCTCAATTTCTCCCAAGGTTGGCCTGGAAAAAACTCCATGCTACCTCTGCAAACGGTAGCTTAATTGCTGAGAATTGAGAAACTCGCGTTGCCTCACGAAATGGTAACAACCAAAAAACGGCGATTAGCATTCGTTTCTAAGCCGGTGAATTGTATGATATAGGTTAGAATTCCCATCCCCTCTTCCCTCCCATGAATGTTTCACCGGTCTTGTTCAACTCAGACTCCCCCTTATCGGTCCATTTCATGCGATCCTGTAAATTGGTTTTTTCGATAGGAATCTTGACCTGTTTGCTGGGTATTGCTCTGGGAGACGATAACGCTGTTCCGGCCGCTGTGTTTGTTCGCGGCCTCAATCTCAATGGACCTTCCATCGAAATCGATGGCCACGTTTGGCAAGGCAGCGACTCGACTGGATTTCAATGCAACGGCAAAGCGTTTGAAAACACCAACGTCGTGCTCAAACCCAAGACCGATGCGCAAAGAGGAAAAATGATTCGCAGCAGCCGATGGAGCTCTGCAGTCGATGTGGAACTAACTCATCTTGAACCAGGTAACTATCGAGTTTTCTTGTATGTTTGGGAGGACAATGCGTCCGAAACGTTTCAGATTCTTGTCAACGATCAAGTTGTCATCGATCGATTCTCTAGCGGCACTGCCGGGCAATGGAAACGGCTCGGACCATGGAATGCTACGGCAACCCATGGCGCGATCAAAATCTCGGCCAAAGGTGGAGCAGCCAACTTATCTGGAATTGAGCTGTGGAATGCAGTTGGCGTAATCCCTGATCCATTTCAAGTTGACTTCAATCGCACTCCAACCGATGAACAGATCGCTTTCTTTGAAGCCAAGATTAGACCCGTCTTGATTGAACATTGCTACGAATGCCATAGCACAGCCGCATCCGATCTCGGAGGTGGACTCCTTCTCGACTCGCACCGGGGGATCGTCAAAGGTGGTGATACATTGCCATCGGTCGTGCCTCGCGATACAGAATCAAGCTTGATAATGACGGCAGTAAAATACAGCAAAGCGGATCTTCAAATGCCCCCGTCAGGAAAACTCGCAGACCACGTGATACAGGACATTAAGTCGTGGATTGAAATGGGAGCACCGGATCCCCGAATCGAGGACACAGTCGCCACAATGAAAGCCAAGAAGACAATCGATTGGGACAAGGCCAGGGACTTTTGGTCGATGCGTCCCCTAGTGAGCCCCGCGGTTCCCGAAGTCAACGACTCCGGTTGGGCAATGACCAACATCGATCGGTTTATTCTAGCGGGCATGAAACAGAAGAGCTTGGAACCAAGTACCGATGTAAGTCGCGAAGTTTGGATACGTCGGGCGACCTATGACTTAACTGGTCTTCCGCCAACACCAGCGGACATCGATGCTTTCGTAGACGATCGCGATGCAAGTGCGTATGCAAAGGTCGTCGATCGGTTGCTGGCGTCTCAAGAGTATGGAGAGCGTTGGGGAAGGCATTGGCTAGATGTGGTTCGCTATTCCGATACCGCCGGTGACAATTCCGATTTCCCAATCCCGCAAATGATCAAGTATCGAGACTGGGTGATCGACGCGGTTCGCGACGACATGCCCTACGATCAGTTCGTTCGCGAACAACTGGCGGGTGATTTGCTTCCGAGCAAGTCTGTCGAAGAGGCGCACCGTCAATTGATTGCGACGGGTTATGTTGCTGGCGCTAGGCGATTCGGTTCTCGTGTAAGTGATTATCCAACCCACTTGACGATCGAAGATACACTTGACAATGTCGGTCGGGCATTCCTGGCGACAACCATCAATTGTGCCCGATGCCATGACCACAAGTTTGATCCGGTAGCGACCGAGGATTATTATGCGCTGTATGGAATCTTCAATAGTACCCGATATCCTTGGCCGGGAATCGAATTGGAACAGAAACAACGGGACTTAGTGCCTCTCGTCTCAACGTCCGTGGCGCAACAAGCTTACGAATTGCGAGCGAATGAACAAAAGACTCTCGACGCAGAAGTTAAAGAGTTAGAAAAAAAGAAGAAGGAACTTAACCAGGAGACCAAGGACGAGGACAAAAAGTCCTTGGACGAACTCATCAAGAAAGCTCGCGAAAAGGCGGAGGATTTTGCCAGGCAACCGCTGCCCTTTGAGCAAGCGTACGCGATCGTCGACGCAAAGACGATTGCGAACAGCTCTATCCATATCAAAGGAGACCCGAATAAATTAGGCGAGGTGGCTCCACGCCACTTCTTAACTGTGCTTGGCGGCCAAACAGTTTCAGTCACCGATACTACCAGCGGTCGACTGCAATTGGCAGACTGGATTACCGATCGAAACAACCCGCTTACGGCCCGGGTGATGGTGAATCGAATTTGGCTTCACCATTTCGGCCGAGGCATTGTCCCAACGCCCAATGATTTTGGTCGACAAGGCAAATCACCATCGCATCCCGAGTTGCTCGATTGGTTGGCGTTTCGATTTATGGAATCCGGCTGGTCGACCAAAGCGATGCATCGTGAGATCATGCTGTCTCGTGTCTATCGAACGATCAGCATCCAATCGTCCATAGCGCGAGAAACAGATCCCACCAATACGTGTCTAAGTAGTTTTCCACGACTGAGACTGGATGCGGAATCCATTCGAGATACCTTGCTCATTTTAGGCGGAAGTCTCGATCCGAAGCGAGGGGAGGCACACCCCTTTCCTCCTCAATCGAAATGGAAATTCACTCAGCACAATCCGTTCAAAGCGGTGTATGAGACCAACCATCGCAGCGTCTACTTGATGACGCAGCGCATCCAACGTCATCCGTTCTTGGCCATTTTTGATGGTGCGGATCCAGCCGCCAGCACTCCAATGCGTCCGGTGAGCACGACTCCTTTGCAGGCGCTTTATTTCCTCAATGATCCATTTGTGCACAAACAAGCGGCTGGGTTTGCGGAGCGTGTGATCTCGCATGCCGAAAATCGCGAAGATCGATTGCAATTTGCTTATCGGTTGGCCCTTGGTCGTTTCCCAACTTCGTCGGAGTTGGAATCTTCGACAAGGCTTTTGGACTCGATTGGAACGGCACTTGCCGGAGCGAGTACCAACGCGAAAGAGGTCGAAAGCCAATCCTGGCAATCGTTGTTGCGTTCGCTATTTCGTCTGAATGAGTTTGTTTACCTTGACTGAGGATTATATGGACAGACGGAGAGTCATTCAGAGTTTGGTCGGTGGTTCGATTTTGATGCCTGGACTGTTGGCTCAGTTGCTGGCTGACGACGCTGGGAACAAAGGTGCGAGCGACGATCCGCTTGCGCCCAAGCCGCCGCATTTCCCTGCCAAGGCGAAGCGAGTCATTTTTATCTTTTCCAATGGCGGCGTGTCGCACATGGACACGTTCGATCACAAGCCTGAGTTGTTCCAAGCAGATGGGAAAAAAAAGGGGGTTGGAGGCGGGCTTTCCAATCAAGAACGGGTGCTGCTCAAACCGCTTTGGGAGTTCAAGCCGGGTGGCAAATGCGGAACACTGGTAAGCGATCTGTTTCCTCATTTGCGGACCTGCATGGACGACATTTGCCTGATCAAATCGATGAAATCGGATGACAACGAGCACTACCAAGCCACACTCGCTATCCACACCGGTTCGTTCTTCTTTTCTCGACCAAGCATCGGATCCTGGATCAGTTACGGGCTAGGGACGATCAATAACAACTTGCCTTCGTTCGTTGTACTGGCCAAGGAGTTGCCTTATGCCGGTACCCAGGTTTACGCGAATGATTTTCTGCCGGCCTACCACCAAGGGGTACGAGTTGTCCCCGGTGCCGAGCCGATCCCCAATTTAGACCGAAGAACCAGTCGTCAGGATATTCAGCAGTTGGAGCTGGAGTTTGCGGCCTCGTTCAATCAACGCCATTTGGCAGATCGGTCCGGTGAACAAGAGTTGGCAGCGCGGATACGCACTTTTGAAACCGCGTTTAAGATGCAGAGCGAAGCCAAAGAAGTCTTCGACCTTTCGCATGAATCTCAGGCTACCCTCGACCTGTATGGTCTAAAACCGGGCGAGGCCAGCGGCTTCGGATGGAAGTGTCTTGTGGCCCGCAGATTGGCCGAACGGGGCGTGAGATTCATCGAGCTGATCGATGGCAGTTCCAGCAATAACTGGGATCAACACGGCAATATGGCCGAACACGCAGACCATGCAAAGGTGATCGATCAGCCGATCGCGGGCCTGCTCAAAGATCTCAAGCAACGTGGAATGCTCGACGACACACTGGTGGTGTGGACAACCGAATTTGGAAGAACGCCGGGTGTTGATGGCGACAAAGGGCGTGGACACCATAGCGCCTGTTTCAGCTCATGGTTGGCCGGTGCAGGGGTGAAGCCTGGCATTTCGTACGGTGCGACCGACGAAATTGGCGCGACAGTCGCTGAGAACAAAGTGCACGTGCATGATTTTCATGCGACCATTTTGCATTTGCTTGGCATGGACCATACGAAGCTGACTTACCGCCATGGTGGCCGAGACTATCGACTGACGGATGTGCATGGAAGTGTTGTAAAGGATATATTAGTCTAACGTAGGTCAGTCGCTCCGCCGACTGACGATCGCGTTGGTGCCGACGCAGGCGATGATGGCGTGATCGATTGGTTCGAACCGTTTTTCGGCAAACGGATTTTGGGAGGCGGATAGAGCGGGATATTTCGGCTACACTGACCGCGAGTCGCGGAGCGACGTCGCCCACGTTCCTTCAACAAGGCAATTCTCAATGACCCCATTAAACTCCGTTGACGACTATAAAACATACCGCGGTCTCCCGCCGCTGGCCGGTCTGACAAGCATCGCGCGCGCCGTGGATTGCCAGTGGAGCGTCGAGCAGAGTACCGAGCGCCTAAAACGATTGCATTACGTACTCAAGCGACTCTACGAGACGCTTACCGCTAGAATCACCGCTGAGCCGGTTTACGAACTGAAAACGGCTTTCAGCCATCATGCTTATTTATGCGCCGAGTACACGACAGCCATTCGTCGTCGTGTAAGCGAAATGCGAGTGCCACCGTTGGGTCTTGACCTTGTGCCCCATGAATCGCTTAAGCTACTAATGGATGAGATCATCGCTGCCCCAACGACCGAAGAATTACTGCTTGGTGTATACGAAGTTGCCATGACTGCGGTTCTCGATGCCGCCCGTCGACTTCAACAGGATGCTCACCCGTTAGCCGATGCGCCCACGGTGAGATTGGCCAAACTCCTTCAGTTTGAACTGAACGAAGTTGCAAGTTTCGGTTCCCAAGCGATAGCATGTATGGTTGCTCCGGAGCAGCGACTTGCTATGGAAGCGTGGCTCGATCTACTGAGACTTTGCCTAGCGAATGCTGGCGGAGTGGATGGGGCGATGCAAGTCGATGTTGCGAACACACCTGAACCGCACCATTCGGTGAAACCCTATCGTTATCAAGGCGAACCGAAACGGGACGAACGTTTTCACGATAGTTACAACGCGGGAGTCAACCCGGAAGCGTTTCTCTACGACGAGCGGTTTTCGGCTCGAGATAAGACGCTCATGATGTACTACAAACGGATTCGAGAAATCGATGTCCCTGAGATGATGGCAAGCATTCTGGTTGACCTTCGGGACGAGGAGCCATGGGAGTTTCACATGGAAATGAGTCGACAACTATGGGATGAAGCCAGACATGCGATGATGGGTGAAGTTGGATTTGTGTCGCTTGGGATCGATTGGAGCAAAATTCCGATCAATTTCACTTGGTCGCGTAACCTTAATCTGCAACTAAACGCGCGCGAAAGGCACGGCGTATTATTCTTTATCGAACAGGGACTGATGCCGCGGACTGGGAAGAAATACGAATGGGAAGTCGGTTGCCAAAGTGGTGACAGGCTTTCGGGCATGTTCCAAGACTTCGATTGGGCTGATGAAGTACTGCATGCGCAGATTGGTCGACGTTGGTATGTGCCTCGCTACAAGTCGCTGCAAGAGGCGTTGGCTTATGGTGACCAGTGTTGGACAAAGGTGGTCAGCCAGTGGCATGCTTTTCGGGACCAGGGATTAACCAACCATCGCAATTGGTGGCCTGAATTGTACCGAGAAGCGTGTGCGCGATGGAATGTCGAACCGGATCCGTCGGCATTGTCCTACAACACGACTTACGAAGACTCGCGAGCCGATCTTCAAAAACTTTAGTAGGATGGGAGGGTGAGGCCACCCCTGTAAACATCATCACATCGACTTTGCCCAACCAATTCATTACTCGGGTGGGTGAGGCTCCTGCCGAACCAATGCGGTTCCCGGCTCGGCAGGAGCCTCGCCCTCCCGTTTTTTCCTACGAGTCAAATAATTAAAAAAGAGTCCTATCCATGCGATTTTTCGTGATGTTTATGTGTGTTTTCGCCATTGCGATCGAAGCTTCGGCAGCGGATCCACAAGATTCCAAAGAGATCAAAAAGTTGGTCTTGCCTGGCGAATCTTTTTTGGAGGAGAACCGACCTGCGTTTATTCTGTGGCCAGAGGATGCGCTGAAGAAAACGCCGCAACCCTGGGTCTTCTATGCACCAACTCTGTCGGGGTATCCGGACGAACACGAGAAATGGATGCACCAACAATTTTTAGCTGCGGGGGTTGCTGTTGCAGGTATCGATGTTGGAGAGGCGTATGGCAGTCCAGCATCACGCAAACTCTTCGACACGTTCTATGATCAAATGACTGAAAAACGCGGACTTGCAAAGAAACCTTGTTTGCTCGGCAGAAGTCGCGGCGGGTTGTGGGTTACGGCCTGGGCCAGTGACCACCCTGAACGATTCGCAGGTTTGGCGGGTATCTACCCCGTTTTTGATTTCAGGACCTATCCTGGAGTTGCGAAAGCGGCGGTCGCCTACGAACTGTCGCCAGCTGAACTGGAGAAGCAAAACGACTTGCACAATCCGATCGCCCGAATGTCAGTATTGGCAAAGGCGAAGTTGCCTGTTTTTATCATCCACGGTGATGAGGATAAGGTTGTACCGTTGAAAGAGAACTCGCAGACATTTCTTGATACTTATCAGCGGAATAAGGCTGAGGATAAAATGCAGCTAATGGTTGTGAAGGGACAAGGACACAATTTTTGGGAGGGGTTTTTTAGATGTCAAGCGTTGGTGGATTTTGTGGTCGATAGGGCGAAAGCCGGGGCGGAGAAATAGCTGGCAGTTCGCGGCGGTCTACTGCGGCTCGACTTAAAGCGAGCGGCAGAAAGAAGACTACCATGCCAGGCCACCGTGTGGCACGCCCAAAGCGATTAGAGATGGGCGTGGGAAGTGAGGCAAATGACTCTAGCGATTCACCACGCCCTTCGTACCTCAGAGCGTGCCACACGTACCTCAGAGCGTGCCACCTAGTTTTTAGGTAGATTTCAAACTGCCCCTCGCCTTAAGCTGCATCTCTCGCCATCCGCGGAACGATGGACAAGAGTTCTTCGACCATCTGGACGGAAAGAATCGATTCGAGCGTTTTCATTGCTTTTGCGCCAAGCACGCCATCCAGAGTTCGATGATCGCATATAAGAACGACTTCGCAACGACCGGCTATATCAATCGGACCGAAGGCTAGGCTAGAAGTGGTGATCAATGGATGGTGCGCGTTAAGTGCTCCTTGACCGCCTAGGCTCGATATGCTGAAAGTACCAACGTGTTTCGCACGCTTCCGTCCAGACCAATTCGTAACCCACCACCAAACCAATCGTCTTACCATGGCGGGGCAACGTTCGAGCATTAGGCCTTCGCCAAATACTTCCGCAATGGGCGCCTGACTGAACTGATCCAGTTGCTGCTGCAATGCAATTAACGGCGTAGATTCAGGGTTGCTCCACCGCCCAAAGATAAGTCTTTCATTGCCCGCATCGTCTGTTCGGTGAACCGACAAGGAAGCAACCGTATTCGGATGGCGGTATAAATGCTTGGTCGGATAGCGCACGAACAACTCACGCAGTTCTGGTGTCTGCTGGCAAACAGTACCGTACGCTTTCGCAAACAGAGTCGACCAACCGATCCGAGGAGAACATGCCTTGCGAACGGCTGAAAGTTCGCCGAGTTCCATGGTGCGAACCAAAGGAAAGCTTGGCACGCCCTGTGAAACGCGAATGATATCGAGAACCGTCTTTCGGTATTTGGGAAATGGGCGACGACTTCCCTTGCTTGAGATAGCTTGTTCGATGGATTGCTCGTGCATGATAGGAGCCGTGCGGTCTAGATGACTTATGTTCTTAGGCGAGGGGCAGTTTGAAATCTACCTGTAAACTAGGTGGCACGCTCTGAGGCTGTGATTTTTTCGAATCCGAAGAAAGTACCCATCACGCTCCGCGTGATGTTGCCCCAGAAACCAAAGGTTTTTGAACTGCGAAAATCACGCGGAGCGTGATGGGTACTATAAAATCACAGCCTCTCTGAGGTACGAAGGGCGTGGTGAATCGCTAGAGTCATTTGCCTCACTTCCCACGCCCATCGCTAATCGCTTTGGGCGTGCCACAC
>JAYTVM010000475.1:0-12510 GCA_043743995.1 Pirellula sp.
ACCTAAATTTTCAATCATAAAACTCATCAGGTAATCGACGTTTGCTATAAACATCAATTCAAAAACTCATCCACCAGATTGTCAAAGATCAGTTCCACCTACCAACGTTTCGCAAGCTCCAGGCACTCTCTCAAGTGCGCCTCGGCCACAATCCGCTGTTCAGTTAGGGACACGAGTGTAACCGAGACTGGCAAGTGCTGTCAAGTGATACGGCGAGGTTTCGGTGTACAAATCCGCAAGCCAATGCACTACCATAGGTAGATCAACTCAAATCTCCCCTTCTCTCTGGAGTTCTCCATGCCAGTAACGAAACGCATTTTCTCGCTTGGCACCGCCGCATTGGTGCTGGCAAGCCTCCTCGCCCCCAGATCGCACTCGCAAGAATCGCTGATTCCGCACCTGCCGTCGGAGAATTCCAGTTCTCCGGCTGGAATCGCGGGTCAACTGATTGGTTTCCGAATGGAAGACAGGGACGACGAAGACGAAGACGACGATCGCCGCGAAAAGTCTCGCGATAACCACAGAGCCAAACAAAACAAAAAGAGCGAGAAATCCAGGAAATCGAAACCTGTTTCTCGTGAACCAGCTCACGTTGCACCCGTCCAACCCGAAGTTCTTGAACTGCTCCGGAACATAAACCGAACGCTGAAATCCATGGAAACCATGATGCGAGAGGACATGGAGCAAGACCGAAGGCGACCCGATCCGGCGTTCCAACACATGCTGCCATCCAAGTTCGGACCTCAAAACTTCAACCCATCATTTGGACCTGGAATGCGGATGCCCTCGCCACCTATGAATCGCGGACCGCAACCTCCGAATCAAGATAATCGCGGCCCCCGTAATTTCGTACCTAGTGACGACGGGCCACGAAACGACGGGCCACGAAACGATGGGGCACGAAACGATGGGGCGCGAAGCGGCGGGCCACGAAACGAAGGGCCTAGAGGAGATGCGCCTCGAATAGATGGACAACGCATGCAAGGTCCACCAACAACTAGACCCTCTTTTGGGCAACCGTTTCAAAATCGAGGGAACGATGGACCAAGGAACGATGGACCAAGGAACGATGGACCTTGAGTGAAGGGCCAAGAAACGACGGTCCAGAAGGTGCCTGAAAGTTCGATGTCGATCGCACAACCCCGTTTTCGTTTATCGTCGCAGGGGTTGCATGGAGGCGTTGCTTCACCGTTTTTCACGAAGCTGCAGATACTCTTGCCACGAGACCGATTCTGCCTTGCTCACTTCCAACTCACGGATCAATTTGGAGTTGGCCATGGGATAGGCCGAGAATGGGTTGAAATTCGCGGAGAAATTGGAATTCTGAAATCCATGGCACGCGACACAATGTTCCATGGACGGCACCCCGACATGCCCCTTCCCCCGGCCCAGAACTAAAAGTCCTCCATCCGTGTCCTCTTCGGACCGCATAAGCCATTGTCCGGTCGATTCAAAGCCGAAGGCATCGACCGGCGAGTTCAATTCCAGAGGTATTAACCCGGTGGCCAGGCTAATGGCCGCCCGCCTAATACATGGTAATGAAGGTGCCCAACGGATTGCCCTCCGTCCTGACCGCAGTTCATGACAACTCGATAGCCCGATTCATGAAGATTGAGAAGTCTCGCAACCTTCTGAGCGACGATCTGCAAATGGCCTAACAGATTTGCATCTTCCTCCGTCGCATCCTCCAGCGAATCGATCTGCCGTTTCGGGATGACCAAAACGTGTACAGGGGCTTGGGCGTTGAGATCATGAAACGCCAAGCTGACTTCGTCTTCGTAAACGATTTTGGCTGGGATCTCCTTTCGCACAATCCTCGAAAAAATGGTCTCAGGCATGGGATGACTCGTCGGCTACGTTGTTTGTGGTGACTTGACTGCGTACAGCCGCCTGTGTTCGAGGCAGCTTCCGGAAACGATAACATAAGAAACGAAACGCGAAAGTATTTGCGAGCACCAAACCCAATCCAGCCGAACAAAAAAGAAGTGTGTTGATTCGGG
The DNA here is from genome assembly GCA_043743995.1 of Pirellula sp. GTDB lineage: Bacteria > Planctomycetota > Planctomycetia > Pirellulales > Pirellulaceae > JBKCUI01. Next base: position 2,001 of record JAYTVM010000475.1, read on the forward strand.
CCTCAAAATCGACATGATAGAGAAACGGCCCAAGCCCAACCATCAACGCTATGCAAGAAACTTTCGCCGTTATCGCCATCGTTTTTCTGCTGTCCGCAAGGTATCCAAGAAAGAAAAACGGCAAAATGGCACCGATCGGGCTTCCTACAAAAAGACCACCTAACACCATGATTGCGTAGATGATTCCGTCGAATCCAGTCGGTTCGCTTTTGAATCGCATCGCGCTCGAAAGAAACACCGCGACTAGCGATATTAAAACTAATAGGTCCAAGATTCGCACATTGGAACGCGGTGGTGAGAGGGGTGAAGCCGCTCCGTCCTCGATCTTTATTACCCCACGACAAGAAAAGAACCTAAAAGTCCTGACCGCAAGAAACGCAGCGGTTGCAACCAATAATTGGGCGATCAACACGCACCAAGGAAATTGCCAGTGCAAATCCTTAGGTGAAAAATAGGGCACTAACGGAAGGATAAAACAACACCATTGCATGATGATGAGTCGAGTAAACCAACGAAGCCGAATTCCAAACGGCTTATCAGAACAAGCGAGATATGCCCCCAGCATACAAGCTTGCCCGGTACCGATACCGATGGTAATCGAAACGGCACCTAGAGCGATTAGCCGCTCCGGCCCATACCCCGTCAACATCTGAGTCGTGAAAACAGAGAGCGTTAGCACAACCGCGTTGGCTGCGATCAGATACGGCACCAACTTGCTAGAACAGTTATGCAACATGAGCGTCGGATCCAACTTGAAAGGCAAGGAGAACAGCGTTTACTTGGCAGTCCATCCTCCATCCACCGTCAATAAACTACCCGTGCAATAGCTGCTTGCTTGGCTCGCCAAAAAAACGACCGCACCTTGTATTTCTTCCAGCTTTCCCCAACGTTCTAAGGCGGTTGCACCCAGAATGTTGCGTTTGGCGTCTTCCGTGTTCGCGATCGGTTCGTTCATGGGAGTCAAGAAAGGCCCTGGACAAACCGCATTCACCGTGATTCCATCTTTGGCCAATTCAATGGCAAGAGAACGGGTCAACTGAACCACGGCACCTTTGCTGCTGGCATATGGAGTTCGATTTGCCAAACCTACCGTCCCTAACGTGCTTGCAATGTTGATGATACGCCCGAAACTTTGCCGTTTCATGTACGGCACTATATGCTTTGTCAAATACCACACGCCAGTTACATTCACATCGCAAACCCTACGAAATTCCTCGAGCGACAGGGCTTCGATAGGGCCTCGTATATTGATGCCAGCGTTGTTGATGAGAATATCAACCCCGCCCAGTTTTGCAACCGACTGTTCGACGAACTTGGGAAACGCGTCGGTTTCGCCAATTTCCAGCCCTATTCCAAATACGGATTGGTTGGTGGCATCCGCGATGGAGTCAGCCACGCGCTCGGCATCGTCGGATTTTCTAGCGGTCAGTACAACTTGTGCGCCACAACTGGCCAGTGCCACAGCCATCGCGGTTCCGAGGCCCCGTGAGCCGCCCGTGATGATGGCTCGTCGACCCGTCAGATCGAACATGCGAGGACCTAAAAGCCAAGGTTCCGGGATCGTTGTCATGTGCAGTCGTCGTTGAAATGAAAATGGAAATGGAAAGAAAGGATCAAGACTCTGGGTTGCGGGTGCGGGTTGCACTTCCGACCCGAGCAATCTGGACTAGAATTCATCGTTCCATAGATTAGCGTTCGGGCGCGTTTTTTGCGACTGAACCCAGATGAAATCAGTAAACCAGAAAGAAGATTCCAAGCGATGCGTGACTATGACGTTTGTGGCCTAGGAAATGCCATCGTCGATATTTTCTTAGAATTGGACGATTCTGAGTTTGCCTCGCTCGCATTCGAACGCGGAACGATGCGTTTAGTGGATGCCGACGAACAAAGCAAACTCTTGCACTTGTTTTCGGAAGGCCATCGTGAGCTTCGCCTGGTAAGCGGCGGTTCGGTTGCCAACTCCGTCATCGGCGTTTCGCAATTAGGTGGTCGGTCTGCATTTATCGGTTGTGTTGGCGACGATCGATATGGCCTGCACTACGCGGAAGAGTTCAGTGACCTCAAGATCAATATCGGAAATCCAATCATGGTCGGGGAAACAACCGGTACATGCATTGCCCTTATTACTCCCGATGCAGAACGGACCATGCGAACCTGCTTGGCGGTCTCGAGCCATTTGGCAGCCAAGCATGTCGATGCACATCGAATTGCCCGCTCCACCTGGCTATTTATTGAAGGATACGTTTTTGCAAACCCTGCCACCGGCCAAACGGCGATTCGAGAAGCAATCCAAGCCGCCAAAGCTTCTGGAACCAAAATAGCCCTGACCTGTTCCGATGCATTCATTCCAGAAGTGTTTGGGGACGCATTTCAAGCCGCCCTGGCAGAAAGCGATTTGCTTTTTTGCAATGCACCTGAATCGATTGCCGTGACCAAGGCTGCGACCAGCGAAGCGGCCTTTGCAGCCCTCAAATCGTTGGTGCCCAACTGCGTTGTTACGGACGGTCCGCACGGTGCTTTCGTTCGGTACGATGGCGAAGAGTCGCATGTACCGGCTGTTGCTTGCCACCCCAAGGATTTGACCGGGGCCGGCGACATGTTTGCAGGCGCATTTCTTTATGGGATTACCCACGGCTACTCACCAGCGATTGCAGCCCGCGGAGCCAATTTCATGTGCATGAACGTTATTACTCAAGTGGGTGCGCGATTGCAAGAAGACGCGAAAACACTTTGGGCGGAAGGATTAGAGGATCACCGCGCCGACGATGTCGGTGGTTGACCCTTAGCGACTTGAAGGGCTTCTTCCAGTTGAATCTGGCCTTCGTAGAGGGAACGACCAATGATTGCGCCGGCGGTCTTTTGCCGGATCAAATCGCGAACGTCCTGCATGGTGGTGACCCCCCCAGAGCAGATGACAGGAAACGGGCTAGTCGCTTGGATTTCGGCCAGCGACTGAAAATTAGGGCCCGCCATCATTCCATCTTTCGAAATGTCTGTGTACACGACCGCCACACAAGCGTAGGTGTGTTGAGCTACGCGGTCCACCAGTTCACTGGCGGATGTTTGGGAATTTTCTAGCCATCCCTCTGTGGCAACCATTCCGTTGAGCGCATCCAATCCAAGCACCAAATGCCCTGGATACTTTTCACACATTTTTGCAAACCAAGCGGGGTCCTTTAAGGCTGCGGTACCGACCACCAAGCGAGATAGCCCCAGATTGAGCAACCGTTCAATCGTCGCTTCGGTTCGAACACCGCCACCTAATTGAACGATTCGATTTTCGGCCATAGCAACAATACTGAGAATTGCCTGCTCGTTGACGATACTTCCGGTTTTGGCGCCGTCCAAATCGACACAATGCAGGAATCGAGATCCGGCCGCGAACCACCTAGCTGCAACGTCCGCAGGGCTATCGCTGAAAACCGTGTTTCGGCTGTAATCGCCTTGTTGTAATCTCACGCATTTGCCACCGAGCAAATCAATCGCAGGCCAAATTTCCACGTTGCACTTTCATGTTGTCGACAAATCCACACCCTTTACCACTGCACAAATCAGACGTTTATTGATCGACCGGTCCTAAAGCTCGACTAGGGTCGATTTTTGGCCGTAGTGGTCGCGATTGGCTGCGATTTCTTGCCGTGAGACACTTCCTTTTGCGTAACGTGCCGGCCGTACTGCGGTGGCACCATTCGATGCAGGATAACTGGAATGGGGTTGCTGTGAACTACGACTTCCTTGCCATTGACTATTTGTTTGTGTTGTTTTGCACTGGCGTCGCTCGACAATACCGTTATCACGAACGCGACAAGTGTGATAGTAACGATTCTAAGCGTTGTCCTGGTTTTCATCATTTTGAAGTCCCTATTTCGAGTCAAGAATGACCAAAGTGATCGTTCGGAATTGTACCTCATCATTACTAAGAATTGAGTATTTCCCGCAAGATATAACGCTTGGCGGCTAAAATGTTGTTTGTACCGATTGAGGCACCTATGTGCTAACTGATCCTCTGATTTCGCGAGGTGACAGCCTTGAGTTGTTGGACGACTTGGATAAACCTAGAGGAATCCAAGATTACGTACCGCGCTTCGGGAGAGGCGACACTGATCACGAGAAACCTCATGCACTCCGGTTGGCTGGTTGAAATGGCAGGCTTGTGGGGATACCACGGCGCAACACTGAGTTGCGAACGACACGCTTTGCCGGTGGAAGCGGTCAACGAATACTGGCTGAGAAGTCGGATCCGGTTCGATGGTTGGAGCGCGATGCTTTCGAATCTTCGAACACAAACCCTGTCGCTAAGCATTGCTCGGCGCGTTCGGGCTTGGCATAAACTCAGGAGCGTCATCGAAGAAATACTTCTTGCGGAACCACTTACAAGAGTTTGTGTCGCCGTTGCCGCACAGCTCGAAGAAAAACAAGTGGATTGCGATTCGCGATCGATATTGCACAACGTTCTGACCACGCACTGCGAAGTCCGCAATCGCTGCCTGACGATCATTCTCGAAGGAGTGGAACGCGGGATTTCGGATGCCGAGGAGTTAAACCGATTGCGTCACTACTTGGAGCATTGGACCGACATGCTGCTCGGGTATTTTGCCAATTCGTCGTCAGGAGCTGAATACTCTTTTTCTGTTTCTCGAATGGAGGAGTTTGCGGAGGACTATAGTCAACGCACGCTTGGTACGGAGTCCAAAGTGGTATGGTCACTCCTCCAAGCCAGTTGCCGTGCATGGCTGGATGAACATTGCGATCACCCACCTGTTTCGCCTCGCATGAACCAACGCATCTGCGAAGCTGCGATTGGAATGATCCATCCTCATTTATTTGATTCTCTTGGATGCATGCGATCGCGATTGATACAGTCGATTGAACATGGCATTGACCATGCAGATGCAACGGTTGCCAGTCTGGAAAACGGTTCTTGGGAATCGATGTCTAACATTTTGAACGCTTCATCGAAACAAAGGCCAGTGAGATTTCAAGGTTAGCCGAATGAATTCCCATTTCGCAAAGACTTCGTTTCACAGCGTTTAAAGGCGAGGGGCAGTTTGAAATCTACCTATAAACTGGGTGGCACGCTCTGAGGTACGAAGGGCGTGGTGAATCGCTAGAGTCATTTGCTACACTTCCCACGCCCATCGCTAATCGCTTTGGGCGTGCCACGCGGTATTGCGGTTAAACGACGATCGCCGGGCGTTGCCCACGCGGTTAAACGAAAAGAAGTCCGCACACGTGCAACGCAGCAAAAGGCGACGATTATTCCACAGTTTTCGACGTTCGAGGCCGCAATTCAGGCTTTGCGACTCCTCTTGCTACGGGTGGCGGTACGGCGGAAGCCATGGTTCCTGAAGCGTTAGATGGACCGTGGAGCAAGTCCCTGGCCGCCAACTCTCGGCCAATAGGCTCGAAACGTGTTCGCCCTTCAAATCGTTCGAGCCGCATCATGAGTTCCGATGCCAACTCCTCGATCGAGCCAAAAATTTTGGTTATGCTGCCTTCAAAGAAATGCGATGCAACCGCTGCTGGAATGGCTACGATCAAACCCGCCAGGGTCGTTACCAAAGCTTCGTAGATGCCCACCGCCAAAAAATCCGCCCGATTCTGACCAGCCGTTAATTGCGTTGTGTCATGGAACGCGCGGATCAATCCCCAAACCGTACCGAGCAATCCCAACAGTGGAGCAATACCCGCGCATAGATTCAGCCATCGGACACGGCTGTAAGCTCGATCCGCCTCACGTTGTGAAGCTTCTGTGGTCGCAGCCTGAATTTCAGGCTGCGGCCTGCCTGTTTTGACAACCATCGCTCGGATAATTCTCGCAGCCGCCGACGTCGATTCGCCACAAACTCGATAGACTTCGCGAGGATCCAAATCCCCGTGACGTGTCAGTTGCAACAGACTCCTTCGCAGACTCCCCGGCAACATTCGACCAGACCTCAGTCCAATCCAGCGATCAAAGACCATGGTAACCACCAGCAGGCTCACCAAGCCGATGGGAATCATGAATATCCCGCCCTTGACCAACAGGCTGAAAAAGTCGATGCCATTTGGGGCGCCGGGAGACAACAGCGTCGTTGATCGATTCGATGCTGCGTCTCGCGCTAGCTGATTCAATTCACTGTCCGAAACTTGCCCCGATGCGTAGCCAGAATATATGAGAGCCAAACTTAGGCTCACTAAGATGATGAGACGGGGTCGGCTTCGGTACAAAACCTGAAAAACTATTTTCAGCATAAAAAATCCTCAAACCTCTATTTTGATGGCTCCCCATTGTATCAGCCCGTCACTATTCGATCACCTGGAATAACTCCGCCTGCGATGAGTTGATTTCCCAGCGAATTGGCGTTAATTGCGCATCGCTTATTAATTCGTTAATCGCAGTCCGAACCTTGGATTCGGTTTCCCGACCCGTTAACCGCTCTCGATACTGCACCCCCGACCATGCGACCAAAACGTGCGAAATCCCATGCGAGCGAAGCAACGAACCTATTTCCTTGGCGGGCAAGTCCAGCCATTTGTCCAACAACCCCTGGTCGAACGGCCCATTGCTCAGGCAGTCCACAAGCAAATCAAAGTCGTCGTTCTCGCCGATTAACAGAAGCTTGGAATCCGTCTTGAATCCTTCCCCTAGATTTGCCTTCGCATTGAATTGGATTGAAAAAGTCGGCAACTCCGCCACTTCCCCATCCGCCATTTTTGATCCAATCTGTGAGGCCCTATTGCTATCAAACGAATCCAGTCCGACGAACAGGCGATTGTCGCTGGTGGGCCAAATCGGGATGAGCACCACCGACCAAAGTATCGCGATAGAAACAAAAAACATCATCCACAGGCCGCGGACTTGCCTTGCCATCCAGTGTGCTCCGGCCGCAGCCGGCCAGCTAAGCAGAATCAACGCTCCGACCCAATCCCGATCCTGCCGCATCGAAAAACACCACCAAATCGATACCCAGTAAACGAACCAGAAAATGGCAACACGACTCAACGAAAATCTCCCCCCAAAAAAACCCATGATCGCAAACGGAACAAGCATCAAACCATGTGCATTCGAATTACCGACCAATCGAAAGATGCCATCCTGCCAATTTTCGAGCCGATAAGCTGACTTGTTTTTGCTCGGGGGCAGCACAGTGTTTTCTTCAGTCGTCGCCGCAATAAACTCAGAAGTCGTCTCGCTTGGAACACGATATGCATAAAGCAATGCGTTTCGATTTTCGCTTTGCTTTACCAGCCCAAGTTGCTGGGCGAAAACGCCACCCCATGGATAAACAGGATCACCACTTGCAACCAAATTGCGAAGGTAAAAAGCGCTTGCGGCGAGTAGTACAGCCGCAAAAAGAATTGCAACCATTACCTTTCCTCTCGACGCAACCGAACGATTTGGACAATTGGATAACGACGGGAGAGCGAGGCTCCTACCGAGCTGGTGCCGCAATGGTTCGGCAGCCTCACCCTCCTGTATTGCAATCCTTCTTCGATAACTACAGATCCACAAAACGACCGCCGGCACGCCAATGACCACACCCGATCCATAGCCAGAACTCAATGCGCCAGCCAACAAAACCCCCCAAACCAGCCCCAACGGGAGTTTCGATGGCAATGACTCTTGAGCGGCATGCCAAGCGATGAGCATTGCCGCGGACCATATCCCTATCAATGCTTCCGTGCGACCTAAACGAGTTAGTTCCGAGATTCCTGGTGTCGCCACCAGGAGAAAACCGACGAAAAGACCAGACAAATAACCCCACCGTCGACCGACGTGAACGCTTGCCAGAAATACACCGACGAGGCAAAGCAACGCATTCACGGTCTTGCCGGCCAACACCCCTGTCAGCAGTCGACCGTTCCATCGCTCCCGTTGCTCTATCGAGCCCTTGCCCAGTGAAGAAATCGCCGGCAAATCCATCGTTAGCAAACTTACAAATGCCACCGATGGCATCGCGAAGCCAGCAGGTGCATTGGCCAACGCGTTTTCCGCGGACCAACGAAGCCTTCCATCCTGGGCTGCATGCTTGGCTATCCACCAGTCCACCTCGCGTACTTGCATGTCGTGGGTTGGGATGGTTGCCCCGTACACTTGTATGCAAGCGAGAAAAGTCGTTGCAAGAAAAAGGAGACCGACCATTCGTCTGCTGATCGAACTGGCAAACGAAAGATCCTTCACCAAGTCCTCCTCGAGCGCACTGGTTTGTTCCGGTTGGGATGTCAAGCCGCTGGGTACGCGAAATCGCCATAGACCGATGGCCGTTAAGAAAAGAATCGCCAATAGCCAGCCGAAGGAGCTAATGCCAAAAAGCCAACCATGCAAAAATACAATGGACGAAAGTGCAGACTGGCCAACAAGGATCGAAACACCGATCCGTTCGTATTTGGAGAGTCGGGTTTCTACTGGATCGAACCGCAAAACCCATTTCCCAATCCACCAGCAGCCCAACAGCCAAATGGTTGCCGTAGCGAGAATCGGCAGACGATCGGAAACGGTAATCGGCTGCAATCCGCCAGTCCATTGCCACCAAATAGCCGACGGCACCGAAGCGTAAAGAAACCAAAACTCCCAGCGAGGAACGGCTTGCGCAGCCCCAACCGCATCCGCCAACGGCATGCAGGAGGACGCCAGCATCGCCACCACATACCCTAACACCATCGCTGGGCTCAAAAATCGAATGGCAGAAAGCAAGGCGGAACGCATGAAAAACTTTCGTGAAAACGGCAAGGATATTGGGAAAACCCTCAAAAACACACCCCTGTCCCGGTTCAAATAATGACAAATCGTTCGACGGATTGCCAGCGGCGTATTCGATGTGTTATGGTTGTGGTATGAGCAAACAACCTTTAGCGGGGATATTTACCCCTAACATCACCCCGGTCAACTCGCGCGGCGAACTCGACGAAGATACGCTCCGGGGCTATATCGACTGGCTCATCGAACACGGTGTGCATGGTCTTTATCCTAACGGCAGTACAGGTGAATTCGTTCGCTTCACGCCAGAAGAACGCAAACGGGTTATCGAAGTCGTCGTCGATCAAACCCGAGGGCGAGTCCCGATTCTGGCTGGTGCTGCGGAAGCCAATATCGAAGAAACCATCCGCGCTTGCGATACCTACGGTGCCTTAGGTGTTCGAGCCGTTGCCATTGTGGCCCCATTCTACTATCGCCTTGCCCCCGATGGAGTTTACGCATATTTCAAGCAAATTGCCGACCGGGTTTCGGTCGACGTTACCCTTTACAATATTCCGATGTTTGCCTCACCGATCGATGTGCCTACGGTGAAGCGATTGGCTCAGGAGTGTCCACGTGTGGTCGGAATCAAAGATAGCTCGGGCGATATTCCACACATGATGCGGATGATCGCAGAGGTGCGCCCGATTCGCAACGACTTCTTCTTCATGACCGGTTGGGATGCGTCGCTTGTACCTATGCTCATGATCGGTTGTGATGGAGGCACGAACGCAACTAGCGGTGTGGTGCCTGAGTTAACTAGGAGCATTTACGAAGCAGCTCGAGCCGGCCAGTGGGAACGGGCCATGCAGATCCAATACAAGCTCTTACCACTCTTCGATACGATGTTGATGACCGCTGAATTCCCGGAAGGCTTCCGGCGAGGGGCCAAGATTCGCGGTTGGGATCTCGGCCAATCACGTCAGCCGCTAACCCCCCAACAAGTTAGTGCGGCCGACGCGACACAAAATAAACTGCAAGAGTTGTTGGCTGGCTTTGATTTCATGCATTCCAAACGCCCGTCGCAAGGAAACATGACATCCAGCAGCGGTCCGCTCGCGGACGATACCGTGATTGACCGAATCGTGAATGAAGTTCTCCAACAATTGCGAGCCAACTAGTGCACTGTCGTGCAGCAGATCAAAACCTACCGTAGCGGATCAAGAATGGGATGCCGGTGATGCAGGAGGCAAACGAAAAGGACGAGATCGAAAGCCGCAGTCAAGAACGAAACCGAGTCGTTTGGGTTCGCACGCAAGCGTTTGCCGCACTCTTGCTCTTCATCGCCTTTTGGACCATGGCGGTTTGGGCCTACCGGGTAGGCACCCAACGAACCGATACCGAACTCCCCAACGAATTGATCGTCGATCTGAATGACGCGACACAAGCGGAGCTCAACCTGCTCCCCGGCGTTGGTGAAAAACTAGCCAACGATATCTTGAAATATCGCGATGAAATCGGCGGCTTTCATTCCGTCGACGAACTGATGAACATCCGTGGAATCAAAGAAGGAAGACTGCTGTCGCTCAAGAAGTACGTCACCGTGAATGTCAAAAAGCAATGAGGCGAGCGGCAGATATAATACTACCAGGCCACCGTGTGGCACGCTCAAAGCGATTAGCGCGATTAGCGATGGGCGTGGGAAGTGTGGCAAATGACTCTAGCGATTCGCCACGCCCTTCGTACCTCAGAGAGGCTGTGATTTTATAGTACCAATCACGCTCCGCGTGATTTTCGCAGTTCAAAAACCTCTGGTTTCTGAGGCAACATCACGCGGAGCGTGATGGGTAC
>JAYTVM010000476.1:0-3578 GCA_043743995.1 Pirellula sp.
AGACCGAATTGGGATCAAATTGTTCGGCACGAGGGATCCGGGGCATAGCAATTCTCCTTTTCCGTCAGAATACCAAACCACCGCCCCAAGTCAATAGGTGCCAGGCACCTAACTGTTGGATTTTAGTAAATAGGTGCCAGGCACCTATTTTGACTATTTTGCTTAAGGTTTGCACTGGCCTTGCGTCATTCTCGCAGAATTTAGACACTCCCCAGACTGACTTCCATTGGATGCAAGCATGACGCTTGCACGATTCCGCCGGGCAAGAACAGAAGGACCTGTGGACATGTTTCCATTTGCACTGCACTTTACTCCATTTTCATCGCTCTGCGTTTTGCTGCTATTGGCACCCCAAGCCTTAGCCGATTCGACCGGTGACTGCATCGCCATCGAATTCATGGCCGAGCATTGCCCGCAATGTAGCGAAATGCATCGTTCCACAGATCAAGCAGTCAAAGAAGGTTGGGTTGTTCGAAGGATCGATACCAAACGAGAGCCACACGTCGCTATGCGATGGCAAATCGTCAACGTCCCTACCACCGTTCTCGTTCGCAACGGAAGGGAAATTGACCGCATTCTGGGCCCTATCGCCTTCCAAGAACTGCAAAAACGACTTACTGCGGCTTCCTCTATCGATAGCATTCGCAACAACGTCGAACGCCATCGAGACCGAGCGGAGAACGCTCCCATCTTAAGGGGCCAATCTCCTCTGAATTTGATCCCTGTCGCGCATGCAGCAGCAGTTGCCAGCAATGCTTCCAACCCATTTTCTTCTCCGACAGCCGCCCGACGCGATCCGCCATCGTTGGTAAGCCTGAACGAACCGCCAAGAAATCCAAGCGATCCACAAGGCGCTACCGTGCGGATTCGTGTTGAGGAGCCTCGCCATGAGTCGGTCGGTACAGGAACGATCATTGACTCTCACAATGGCGAAGCACTTGTGCTCACCTGCGGTCACCTTTTTCGCGAGAATCAAGGACAAACCAAGATCGTTGTCGAGACTTTCTTAAACGGGCAAATACAGTCATATCCAGCAACTCTGATCGATTTCCAAGCAAAAGAAATGGACATAGGTTTGATCGCATTTCGACCCAATGGAAACATTCCAGTTGCAAGGCTAATTCCCAAAAATCGAACCTTGGGCGAGGGACAGCCGGTTTTTAGTTGGGGCTGTGACCGCGGTGCATTACCATCCCGCCGTGATTCGCAGATTACGAAACTGAATCGCTACCTAGGTGCCGCCAACGTCGAGGTTAAAGGTGAGCCAGTTGAAGGCCGCAGTGGCGGTGGACTGTTTGACGATCAAGGTGAGTTGATCGGCGTTTGCTATGCAGCAGACCCAGATCTAAAAGAAGGTCTATATAACGCAGCCGAAGTTGTTTACTTCGAATTAGCAAAACTTGGACTTCAGCGGCTGTTTAACGATCGCAACGACATGCCTCAAACACCCGTCATAGCCAGCGCAAGAAACTCGGCACCGTCCGATTCGGTTCCCGAAATAACAGTAATTCTCCGAGGTCGTGATGGAAAGCAAGAACAGCTCAATATTCCGCAACCGAGCCCTCAATTGCTTCAAGCCCTCCGTGAAAGCACGCGGCGTTAATCAAACTTGCCGCCGCCGGTTCGTTGTCAGCGGCGGAAATAGGAAGAGATCGATATTTCAACGAAAAAACGGTTGGTGCCCTCGGACACCAACCGTTTTTTGTTTATCGTTCCGACTGCTGGTTTCTTTGGATCGAGTTCGCAACTCTGGGAGTCAGACTCCGCGTTGCGACTGATCTTTCGATTCTAGAGCCTCTTTTTGTTACTAATTAGCAACCACAAGCTGGAGCTGCATTGCATCCGCAATCAGAAGCTGTTGCACAGCCGCTGTTGCATCCGCCGTTGCATCGCAAGCCTCGGAGCATGCCTCGGAGACGGCCGTTGAATAGACCGTTGCCCGAACCAATTCCATTGCCTGAACCGTTACCGCAAGCGTTGCATCCGTTGCCGTTACCAGCACCGTTACCGCACGATACGGTTACAGGGACTTCTTCGCAGACAGTCTTTGCAACGCATCGTGTGTAGGTGTAAGGAACTTGAACTTGTACGCATCGAGCAACCTTGACCGTTGTGCAGTATGGAACTGCTTTGCATACGGTGTAAGGTACTAGCTTGGTACGGCATTCAGTAGTCATTCGGCAAGTGCTGTAGGTGTAAGGAACGCTCTTTTGCTCGCAGACCATGCTGCAAGTTGTGTAGCAAACGTCCTTAACTCTTTGCTCGCAAACCATTCGGCAGGTCTTGTAGCATACAGTCTTTTGACGGCATTCTGGGACCATTCGGCATGTGGTGTAGGTGCAGACCTTGCTCTTCTGCTCGCAGACCATGGTGCATGTTTTGTAGCATACAGTCTTGGTACGGCATTCTGGTACCATCTTGCAAGTTGTGTAGGTTACCACTTTGCTGCGGCATTCTGGAACCATCCGGCAAACATTGTGAGTGACCGTCTTGGTGCGGCACTCAGGAATGCACTTGGTTACAGTGTAAGGAACAACTTTGGTCAAGCACTGTGTTTCGTGCTTTACGCAGTTGATTTCCTTGGTTTCGCAGGATGGAACCCAGACTTTCTTGCAGATCGTCTTAGGTGGGCACTGAACGCATTCTACATGGCAAGCGCCTGGGCAGTAAACGTTTCGGCAGGTCGATGGGTCAAATGACCAAGTACCTGGCTCACGAACTGTTTTGCGAACGATTGGACCAGCAACTTCTTCCGAAGTTGTCTGCCAGCTGCCACCGTTGACCGTAACGGTCTTGGTGTAGTTGACAGGGTTGGTAACTGTATAATTGACAGTTCGTTCCCTGGTCTCTGTCACTGGAACCATGACCGTGTAGTTGATTACTTGCTCACGGGCTTCCATGACTCGGTTCATCACCGTGTAGTTGACCACTTTTTCGTGAGTTTCACGAACTGGCGTCATCACGGTGTAGTTCACGTCCTTGGAGTGTGTTTCGTACACAGGTCGTTTGACCGTGTAGTTGATCACCTTCTCGTGGGTTTCGCGAACAGGAACACAAACTGTGTAGTTGATGACCTTGCTGTGTGTTTCGTACACTGGGCGAGATACGTTGTACGTAACTTGCTTTGTGTGCGATTCGTAGACAGGTCGTTTGACGGTATAGTTGCGAACACCTGTGTGTGTTTCGCGAACTGGAACGTTGACCGAGTAGGAAACTTCCTTTTGGAGAGTTTCTCGCTCGTATCGAACGCTGTTTACCGTCTTGTCTTCGTATACGACTTGGTTAACGGTTTTGGTGCCGGTAACCGTTTCTGGTTCGTAGACGGTTTTCTTGACGGTTTTCATCACGGTGTAAGTTGATGGACCACACGAGTCTACCACATTACATCCGCAGTTTTCGTAGCTGATCGCGCCGTTATAAGCAGCTTGAACAGCACCAGCATTGAAGGCAGCCATCATCGCTGCGATCGCTGGAAGAGCCAATAGTTTTTTCATTCTCATTCTCCCTTGAACGTTTGCAAAACCACGCAGGACACTAGTATCAGACGGGACGATGCTTTGCGGCTCGCCACTCCGTTG
>JAYTVM010000477.1:0-1115 GCA_043743995.1 Pirellula sp.
GCTAGCTCTGCAGTCGGTGGTTCCTTGGTTACGGAAACGAGTGACCATATTTTTCGAACGTCGGCACGTTGAAAATATTCCGTCTCTTTGGCTACGAAAACGGACTGCGTTTTGTCGCCGGGAAGCTTCTGTTCGACTTGATAGTGGCCAGTCGCATTGGCCGTGTGCTCAATCCCGGCGTCTTGTAACAGCTTTTTGCTTGGTATGGGAGCTTGTTTCCAAGAGCTGCTGATGAGAGCCTTGATTTCGGTGATGTCGACGCAGTAGCTTACGAGAGCGTTTTCCGGCGAGAATGACTGAGCAATTGCGATCAGTTTCCCTTCCGCGTCGACAACCGGTCCACCGCTATCTCCGGGCTTGATGGGACTTTGAATTTCAACCACTCGGAAATCATGTTCGCCGTGATTCGACTTGAATTTCTTGTTGTAGACCGAACGTACGGTTCCTGAAGTGTAGACCCAAAGCACATCGCTGCCGCCAGGATTGCCGACAACTTCGGTACTCGAGCCGGGTTTTACGCTGGTTTCGGCTAATTCAATTGCCTTTACACCTTCGGGTATTTTGGGAATCTGAATCAATGCCAAGTCACGACGTTGGTCGACGGCAACGACTTTGCCTGGTTGAGCGAGCTTGACGACGTTGTCAAGATAATGCTGGCGTTTGACTTCAAGCTCCCCATTTTTGGTCTCGGGGAAGAAAACCACGGCCGACCGACTATCGCCGACCACGTGTGCGTTCGTGAGAACGATTCGCTTCTCGGCATCGACCAAAACGCCGGTTCCAGTCGACGTTTCGTTGTCGGCGTCGCTTGTAATGATCCATACCGTCGAACCTACGGTTCGCGCGTAGTTCGCTGAATCAGCGATGGCAATGGAAGTCGTCGTTTGCAGGATGGTCGTCGTGCAAAGGGCAAGAAGGAAACGATAAGTAAAATTTTTGAATGCATGGAACATGGTTTTACCTCATGGGTCTTGCGGCGGAATCGGGTCGATTCGCGGCCTGGATTGGATTGGCTCTGAGGTAGTCAGCGTAAGAAGGCGACGGTTGTTACACGAAAATCGAAATTTCTCGTTTTTGATTGCTAAAACGACGCGTCCGCTTTGTTTAGCTAAAAT
>JAYTVM010000478.1:0-12445 GCA_043743995.1 Pirellula sp.
ACCACCGCATTCCAAGTCGATCCCTTCACCCGCTTTGAGCATGGCACATAAACGGGATGCCGCGCGTTCCATCCATGGCTTGGCGAGTTCGGTGTCGTCCAATGCATAGGCCAAGAATTCAAACGTGTGTCCTGTCGCGCTGATGCCGGTGCTTAGGTCGCTACTGTTTCCCGGTCGAGAAGTGTAGTTGGTGGAAAAGGAACCATCGGAGTTTTGAAATTTACGGGCGCTTTCGACCGAGGTTTCAACTGCTTTCCTAGCCATTCCCCAACCCTCGTCAAAAATCCCTTTGAGTCGTTTCCGATATCGGACAGCGTGAGCCAGGCCCATCAGTCGGTGCATCCCACCGCAGGCACTTTCCGATAGGTCTTGCTGAGCTTCAAAGCGAACGAGCGGTTCGAGAGTCCAAGTGTTCCCGTCGCTGGCTTGCCAGCCGGTTTCATTGGGAAAGAAATTGGTGAGTGCAATCAGCGTCCACGAATATTCCTTGAACGGATTCTTTGGCACATCCCATTGGGCCTGACGCGTCCAATCCTCAAGCGAGAGCGTTTGGTCCTGGATGTTTACTTTTCTATCGAGAGTGAGCGGGATCTGGGAAAAGTATCCGAGCCATTGGTCGGTGTGACCTTGTCCGATAAAGCTACCAGCCTCAACCCTAGCTAGGATGCCTGGCCGTTTCGTGGTGGGTAGGACTGGTCCTGCAGAGATCTCCCAGCCGTTCATGACCCCGCCTGATAGGAGGAAGTCAATTGCAAGGACGGATTTGCCATCGACTACCAACGGGAGTTGGTCGCCGTAGGCCACGGCACCGTGAACGACTTGCCATGCGGCGTTTCGATCTGCCGAGAGTTCGCGTTTTTCCAAGTTGCTTTGAAGCGTCTCGGCGATCCTTTGCTGCAACGATTCGGATGGGATTGAATTGGATGGAATCGATTCGGATGCACCGACAGTTCGATCCAGGCTAGCCGAGAGAGGTTCGGACAGCTTCGTGTTTGGCGTGCAGCTACAACACGTTGCGGTTCCAAAGAAGATTGCTAGGTAGTGAAGACGGGTGCGAAGGGACAATAATTTAAGCATGCTTTACTGCCGTCGATCTTCCGCTTGAACGACCGCCAACGTTGATTCGAACAATTCGGATGAGATTTTGAATTGAGGTGTATCGGAGCGGAAACGTTTGCAATGCTCCGTGATGAGTCGATACAAAAATCGGAACAGATTGCGAGGAGTCTGTAGCGATTGCAATGCGGTGATGAAACGCGATTCGGAAAGTTCGGATTCAAACAGTTCTTGAGGACTTGGTCGGGCGCCGGCATTGGCACAAGCGCGCATGCGGGCAGCCAAAAGGTCGTAAAGAGCTTCGCCTGTCCAATCGAACGATGGAACGACATTCTGTTTGTCTAGCCGTGCGCGTTCGTGGAATTCGCGAGACTCTCGGTCGATGAAATACTGAAGTTCACTGGGCAACAGCAATTTGATACCGAAGTCATCATGTTTGAGCAGTTTGTTGTCGAGCAGTGGCCATACCAATTGCTTCATCCGTTCCGCGTGGCCGTTGACCAGATCAGGTTCGTCGACTCGATCGACAATAACGATCATGCCGGGGAAGCCTAAGGATCGGAGCAGCAATTGCATTTTTTCCAGCAGAGCATAGCGGTCGTCGGAGCGTTGCGATTGCGGTAGCGGTTGTTCATCGAGTTCTTTGTCGGAGAACTGCATCAGGAGTTGTCGCAATTGTCCGCCGTCGCGTTGAATCACTCTCAGGTTTTTGCAGACACGGATGGCCATCCAATGATGTCGAATCCATCGATAGGCGTACATTCCCCAGGCGGTCAGGAGCGTTAACGGGAAGAGCCATAACAAAGTTTTGGTGGAGACGGTTTCGGTACGGTAAAGGAAGACACTGAGCCAGATGGCGAAGATACTGAGTACGATACCTATCGAAAGATGTAGCCAGGTGGATGGAGAATAGAACCGCAATCGCTTTCGAATAGCAGAAAAGCGATCATGGAGGGTGCCTGTTTTCGAACGATCGTAGCAGGCGGTCAGCAGGAGCAAATCGCGGCGTTGGCCCCGATCCAGGCGATCGATAGCATCTTGGCGAACATGGATGGCAGGGGCGTTGTGTGTGGCCGAGGTTTGCAAGACCCGATCGACCAATTGGGTGACACCTTGACTGAGGATCGCGTCCATATGATCCCAAAGCCGAAGGGAGGAAAGCACGCGGTCAGGTGAAGACTGCATGCGGCGAGGCAAGTGTTCTTGAAGTGGTCCGAGGTAGCTATTGAAATCATCAAATTCGATTAGGAAGACGCGATTCTCGGGGAATTGCTGATTGTGTTCGGTGATATGGCGGACCAGTTGCAGCCGCATGGCGGTTTTCCCCGACCCTTTTGGTCCGAAAACAACGGCGGTGGCAGGTTGCTTGGAATCGCCAACGACTTTGCTCCAAGAGGGGTGGAACGTCGCAGAAATACAGAATTCCCGGAAAACCGAATCGGTTTGGGCATCCTCGTCCGCGAAGGGGTTGCGAGTCAGTTGGTGATTGGCCAGGAATTCTTGCTCTGTCATGATCACCATAGCATTGTCAAAGAGCCGCGAAAAACAAGGGTTGTTGGTTTTGCCCGAACTGAATTCATGGGAATTCATTTCATCCGGGAATTCTCAGGAATTCAGCTAGAATTGCACGAACGCCAATACCTTTTAAGGATTCTCGATCTCGCAAAAATTCGTTTAACGGTTAGCCGGACGCGTACCTGAATGGTTTTGAGTACGCCTTCGGCTGGCTGTTAAACAAATAATTGAACGGTATTGGCACTGAGGCGAGTGGCACGAAAACCAAAAGGTTTGCATTAGAAACCAAAGCGATTGAGTACAATGAGGGGGTGGTTCACGCTTCACCTGTAAGTTTGCTGGGCTTTCCCAGAACGCAACACACACTGAGTACGCGAATATGGCACGGATCCTACAAAATCGATGCTTTCAGGTTTCACCCTTTTCCAGTCCATGGATGCATATTTTCGCAATGGCAATAATGGGTTTGCTACTTGCTGGCCCTTGGCAAGCTTGGTTGCGAGCTGCCGATGATGAGCCGGGGAAAGTAGCTGCCAAAAAGGATTCCAGACGTGCGACACTTCCTGTCCAAGTAAAGAAAATTGACGCATCCATGGCGGCTTCGTGGGCCGACAATAAAATCAAGCCTTCCCCGTTCGAAGACGAGGTGAAATGGTGTCGGCGAGTTTTCCTCGACGTCATTGGTCGGATTCCGAGCTACGAAGAATTTGCCGAATTTGCGAAAGACAAGTCGCCAGACAAGAAGTTTTCGCTAGTCAATCGGTTGCTCAACGACGATCGTTACACCGAGGAGTATGCAAACCATTGGTCCACGGTTTGGACCAACATTCTCATCGGTCGCAATGGGGGGATGGAGAATCGGAGTTTGACGAATCGAAGCGGCATGCAAAAGTACTTGCGAGATTGCTTTGCACAGAACAAGCCCTACAACGAGATGGTGATTGAATTGGTCACAGCCACAGGCGCGACCAAGCCTGGGACCGAAGGCTTCAACGGTGCCACCAATTTCTTGGCAATGAAAGTGAACGAGGAAAATGGAACGCAGGCCACGGCTGCAGTTTCACGTATTTTCTTAGGTCTTCAGGTGCAATGCACGCAGTGTCATAATCACCCGTTCAATCAGTGGAAGCAGCAAAAGTTTTGGGAATTCAACGCGTTCTTTCGTCAGTCGAGGGCGCTTCGACGGTACGTTTCGGGTTCGACAACCCGCGACATTGATCACGTTGAGATCGTGAACGAAGACTTTGCTGGCGAGGGTCGCAGGCCCGAGCAGGCAGAAATCTATTACCAGTTACGGAATGGTTTGACCAAGGTCGCCTATCCGGCGTTTGTCGATGGAACGGAGATCGGCAAGAGCGGATACGTTAGCCAAGTTAATCGACGCAACGAGCTGGGCAAGCTGATGATGGAGAGTCCGTTTTTGGACAAGGCAATCGTCAATCGCATGTGGGCTCACTTTCTCGGTTACGGATTCACAAAACCGATCGACGATCTTGGTCCGCACAGTCCAACCACACAGCCGGAGCTCTTCGAAGAGATCTCTGCCGATTTCCGGGCTGCGAGTTATGACCTGAAGCAATTGATCGTTTGGATTACGATGTCGCAGCCTTACCAGCTTTCGTCCAAGATCACTAAGGACAACGCTTCGGATGAGCCAACGTTGGGTGAGGCACCCAAGTTTTCGCACTTCTACACGCGTCAAATGAATGCGGAGCAATTGTTTCAATCGTTGGCAGTTGCAACGAAGGCGAACCGAAAAGGCAACTTGGAAGAGCAGCAGAAAAAACGTGAGGACTGGATGCGCCAATTCGTGGTTGCCTTTGGAACAGATGAAGGGGACGAGACGACAACCTTTAATGGTTCGATTCCGCAGAGCTTGATGCTGTTCAACGGTGATCTGATACGCGAGGCCATTTCGACCGAAGCGGGCAGTTGGCTACACGGCATGGTTCAGAATAAAGGGTCGATGGCTGACAAGATTCAGTACTTATACATCGCTGGGCTTGGTCGTCGCGCGAGACATGAGGAAGTCAACGTGGCACAGCAGCTATTAGTCGCAAGAAAAAACGATGTGGGTGGAATGTTGCAGGACATGTGGTGGGCGATTTTGAATAGCAACGAGTTCATTTTCAATCATTGATGTTCGGATTTCATTTCGGTTGTTTGAAATACGAGTGGGTTTGGTTTTAACTGTAGTTACAAGGGAAATACTATGTGGTCTCGATTTGCACCTCCTGTAGGAATGGACCGACGGCACTTTCTCAGCCACATGGCGGGTGCGAGTGCACTGCTCGGCTCATCGCTGTCGTTGGGACATTCGTTGCGAGTACATGCTGACACGCTCAAGAAGAATCACAAGTCATGTATTCTGCTTTGGATGGGTGGTGGGCCGTCCAGCATGGACATTTGGGATTTGAAACCTGGGACCGACAATGGAGGTCCGTTCAAGGCCATATCCACTTCTGGTGATGTCCAGATTTGCGAGCACATGCCCTTGATGGCCAAGCAAATGCATCACATGAGCATTGTTCGTTCGATGAGCACACGGGAGGCCGACCACAACCGCGGTCGATACTACATGCATACTGGGTATGTACCGGATGCCAACGTGGACTACCCAAGTTACGGCTCAGTCATAGCGCATGAATTGGCTTCGCAGCGGACCGAGTTGCAGATTCCACCGTTTGTTTCGATTGGTGGGGCGAGTGAAGGGCCTGGTTTTTTAGGCATGTCTTGGGCGCCGCTTGGGGTTTCCAGCAATGGGCGTATTCGAAACCTTGAGATGAAGCTTGAGAACGATCGATTGACGCAACGTCGAATTGCACTGGAGTTGATTGAGAATTCATTTATCGCACAGAATCGTGGAGCGGTACTTGAGGACCATCGCAAGGTTCAGGGGAAGACGTTTGATTTGATGACAAGTTCACAGATGAAAGCCTTCGATGTCGATAAGGAGCCGGAGGAAGCCAAGGAGCGTTATGGAAAGAACAATTTCGGTCAGGGATGTTTGCTGGCGCGTCGGCTGGTAGAAGCTGGGGTGCCGTTTGCGGAAGTCGATTTGGGAGGATGGGACAATCATCAAGGAATTTTCCGGACATTGGAGAACGATCGATTGCCGGTATTGGACAAGGCCATGAGCGCGTTGGTAGAGGACCTATCGCAACGCGGGTTGCTTGAGGACACTTGTATCGTTTGGATGGGCGAGTTTGCGAGAACGCCACGAATCAATGCCGACGCTGGCCGAGATCACTGGGCGAAGGCATGGAGCGTGGTAGTGGGCGGTGGTGCATTTGCGGGGGGCAAAGCGGTTGGCGCAACCAACGCGGAGGGTACCGAAGTGGTTGGCGAGCCTTATTCCTCTGAGGATTTGATGGCCTCGGTTTGCCATGCATTGGGCATTTCTCTAGAAACGACTTTCACGAGTCGCAATGGACGGCCGATGAAAATAGCCAATAGCGGGAAAGTTATTAAAGACCTTTTTGGATAATCGTATTGAGCACCAAGCCCCTACAATCGCCCAAAACAGATTCAACTCTGGATGCAACGGCATTGATTACCGACCATCAAGCCGGGGTGTGGAGGTACTTGCGCGCGATTGGTTGTGATCAATCTTTGGCCGATGATTTGACTCAGGAAACCTTTTTTGCTGTATTGCGTCGACCTTTTGTTCAAGTTAATCCAAACGCAACTAGCAGTTACTTGCGGCGTGTGGCTTACCACTTGTTAATTTCGTACCGACGACGGCAAAAGAAGATGACAGTGACCAGCGAGCTAGAACAATTGGACTCGCAATGGTTGCGATGGGCTGGTTCTGAGGGAAACGGTACTGATTTAGCGGATCGACTTACGGAGTGCTTTGGTCGCTTGACGACGAGAGCTCAGTTGTCGTTGAAGCTAAGATTTAGTGAAGGTGCTTCTCGGGAGCACATCGCAAAAGAGTTGGGTATCACAGAGCATGGCGCAAAGAACCTTATGCAACGTGCCAAGGCGCAACTGAAACAATGTTTGGACGAGAAACTAAATCGTGAATAAGCAACGGGACGATGAATTGCCAGATGACGCGTTGGTGCGAAGTCCCAGTGACTTCATGCTGACATTGTTGCTGGAAGACTTCCTAGGCGAAGAAGCACCTCCGGATTTGAAGTCCAGACTCCTTGCAAGTTTGGAGACAACCGTGTCGGAGAATGGCCTGCCGACTCAGGTTGGGCTCGCAAACGCACGATGTTCAAGCGAGGACTACGACGAGGCGATCCGGGCTGCTACGAAGGATGTCAAGGACGGATATGGAACGTCCATTTCGGCATTGCTCGAAACGCCTGACCTAGCGTCCCGCTCTGCAGATGGAGCGTCCCGCTCTGCGTATGGAGCGTCCCGCTCTGCAGATGGGACGCTGGTTTGGATCCGTCGGGGCGTGTATTTAGCATTAGCGTTGGCCGCAGCCGTAATGGGCGCCCTCTTTGCGCCAAGTGCCTTGAATTCTCGGAAGACGGCAGAAATTCGATCGGAAATTGCGAAGTCATCTGAGGCACCTAGTACGAAAGCCTTGGATACGAAATCACCGGATGTTATCGTCGCGATCGACCAGTCCAACAACGGGCAAGCAAACGATGGGTCAAACAATGTCAACGAAGGTGTCGCGGCCACGTCTTCAAAACCGAAGGACGAGACACTCCGTGAGCAGGGAGAGCCTCCAGTCAATGGATTGCTCGAATCTGTTGCAAGCCGTTCGAACAAACTGAACGGGCTAGATTTAGAGCCGATGGTCTCGAACGTGCCAGCAGTCAGTGTGGCCGGCAAGCCCATGAAAGACGCAGAGATCGTTGCGGTCATCGATAGCCAATTGAATTATCTTTGGAACCGAGTAGGGTTGACTGCGGCCCCAAGCGTTCAGATCGATGTTTGGTTGGATCGAGCTGCGACCGCCATTCTTGGTCGACAGGCAACCGCTGCGGAAAAGGAGGCCTTCCGTTCGAGTAAGGCGGAGAATCGAGTATCCAACTACGTTGACCATCTGATTTTAAGTTCTGAATTCTCACGGTATTGGTCTACGAGATTGGCGGAACATTATTTGGGAAAACGGCTCCCAACAACACGCGATTTGTCGGTCTCGGAGTATGCTTTCGTGGAATGGTTGGATGAATCGCTGTCCGAAAAGGAATTTATCGGCGAGATTGAGCGAACCATGATTTCTGGACCGGTTGTGGACCGCTCCGTCGGCTCGCGTGTCCGGAATGACCGAGCTTCTTACTGGCTAGCGGAAACGATGGAACGAACCGCAACCAACCACAGCGAGCCCGTGGACCAATTGGTCCCACCCGCCAAACGACGTCAACCCCGACAGGAATCCCTGATTGGAGTTTCGCGGCAACTCATGCGAATCAGTGGGAATCCATCCATTTTGTGTTCGCAGTGCCATACTGATGAAACAGGGAGTTCGGACTTGCGAGGTTACATTTCGATGGCGAAAACGCAAATTTCGGCGGGCTCGAATTCGTTTTGGTCGGTTCCGGCGAGCTTGTCTGGACTGACACTGTTGCATCAAACTTTGGAACGCACCATTCGGACGGAGCCACCGACAGACTATTTCTACGAAGATAGCGAAGGCCGTATGAAGTTGGCGTTTGCTGGTCCGCCATCGGTTCAGAAAATCCAGAGTGGCAACAAGCCGCTCGACGAATGGTTTGATTCGTCGGCAGAACCGCGTCGAGCGATTGTCGAAATGGTTTGGGGGCAGATGTTCAAACAGCCTTTAGTACCCGTTATGGGGCTTTCGGAGGAAGAGGGATTGAATGAACGCGTTGATCTTCGAGAGTTGCTTGCGAGCCAAATGCAATTGCGGAAAGCGGATTTGGGATCGTTGGTTCGTTGGATTGTGTTTTCAAAGTCCTTTCGAATAGAGGGACTGAAGACCGATGCTCCGTGGTACCTCAAATCGACGGAATCGCAAATCGCAGAATCGCAGCGGAAGATGAGGATGTTTGCGGGATTCCCCGCGACGGAGTCACTTATTGCCGAGTCAGGCAAGCTTTCATTGGGCAGGGTGGCCTCATGGATGGACCAAAAACGATCGTTTCAGAAAGCGAATGATGCAACCTTGGCACAAGGGGCAAGCGGCAAGCCTCCGGGCAAGGGCCCGAAGATGCTCAAGCTTGACTACAGTGAGGATCAGGTTCGATATCTTGTGTCCATTGAAGAACCGTACAGTCAGCTAAAGGCACTATCGGAGCGTTGGGCCAAAAGTCCCATGTCGTGGCAAATGCTTCTCGAGCACGTGTATTTAGCAACAGATGCGAGATTTCCGACTCGATTGGAGCGAGATGATGCGAACAAACTATTTGAGTCCTCGGGCAAAGATCGCGGCAAGACGTTGGTCATGATTATGAACGCACGGCTTGGGAGTTGGTAACGCAAAGCTAAGCGAGTGGGTGAACGACTAGTCCGGAGACAAGTTTTGGAAAGAAATACGTGCTCTTGGCTGGCATGCGTTCTTGATGCAGCGACACGGTTCGAATGTGATCTATGGTTGCAGGCATGACCATAGCTGCCAGTGGATAATCGAGCTTACCCTCTAGTTTTCCATTGAGGCCATCGATGACTTCTTGGACGAGGTGGACATAGGTCGGCTTGGGCATGTTTTTCAGGTTCAAAAGATCTTCGAAAACCAAACGATGGAGGACCGCAACTCCGAGCCCCTGCCAATCCTCAGAGTGTTCCGAAGCGATGGCCGCCATTCGATCTGCTGCTTCTTGTCGAGCCGAGATTCGGATCCATTCGTTGGAGGCTTTGGAATAGATCGCCATGATGAGTTGTTCGTCAAGACGGTCCATTTCCGCCCAAACAGAACCTGCACTCTCGGGGCCGGTTCCGACAGATTCGCAATCGAAGCAATGCGATAGTTTGTCATGCAATTGGCTGGTGGTCATCTCCGGAACGCCCGTTAAGAGTCGGTGGGTTGGTAGTACGACGAGACCGGGATCGCTCATGCTGACGAGCATGGTCAAAACGTAGTTGGCAGGATGTGCATCAGGCAATGGCGACTGTGCATTCAGCTCATCGCGATAGTTGCAGGCGGTTTCATAACGGTGGTGTCCGTCCGCCACGAACATATCCTTTTGGCTGATTAAGGCCATGACTTGCTGAATGGTTTTCACGTCGCTGACTGGCCACATACGGTGGAGAACACCCAGATGGTCGGTGGCTTCGATTCCATGAACACCTGCAATCTTTTTTTCCAAGAGAGCTTGAATCTCGTTGTTTGGATCTGGGTAAAGGCCGAAGATTTGGGACAGATTGGCTTGGGTAGCTCGAGTCAATCGCAAGCGATCATCCTTGGCCTTGGCGTGGGTCTGTTCGTGGGGATAAATGTTCCCCTCGCCGAATCTCTTGAGGCGAACCCTGGCCATGAATCCTCGGCGATTCCGCTTCTTGCCACCGATCTCGAATTCTTGGTGGTAGACATAGATGGCTGGATCTGGTTCCGTTTGCAAAATACCTTCGTTCCGCCAGGATCGGTAGATGCGTGCCGCTCTCTGGTAGATCGCGTTTTCGTCCAGATCCTGTTCCTCGCGTCGGTTGAGTTCCAAACGCAGGAAATTGAAAGGGGAAAGGCCGTATAGGTGTTCTTGAAGCTGCGAGTCGACGACATCGTAGGGTGGAGCAATGCAGCTGGAAAGCGAGCCAACCTGGGCCAAATTATAACGGAGACCGCGAAAAGCCTGAATTTCTGGCATGTTGATATCCGTCGATGGCAATGAAAAAAGCCCGGCTGGTACCGGGCTGGAGTTGTTTGGAAGCTACCCCGCTAGGACTCGAACCTAGAATAAAGGAACCAAAATCCCTTGTGTTGCCAATTACACCACGGAGCAATCTTTTTTTGATCCCATTGGACGAATAGCCCAACGCGATATTCGAAGTGTATACGCTCTCTTCGTGCTTGACAACAGGAGTTTTTGGCCTGTTTTTGTAGGCTTGTTAAGCGCGCGGCAGACTGGAATCTACTAGTGGACCGGGGCCACGGGTCGCAGGCGTGGCAGGCGTGGCAGGTGTGGCACGCCCAAAGCGATTAGCGATGGGCGTGGGAACTGTGGCAAATGACGCTAGCTAGCGATTCACCACGCCCTTCGTAGCCTCAGAGCGTGCCACCCAATTTACTTGCTCCCCTCGCCGATTATCTGCCCGACGCCCTTGGGGCATTGGCACCGGTATTCTTACGGTTGCGAACCCAAATCGATGTCAAGCCAGACAAGGTGGTGGTCCGATGCGTCGGCAAGCTTGGGGTCAATATCCTTGAGTTGCTCGGCGGTCGGCCAAAAGACGCCGCCACTCACGACCTTGCAACGGGAGGAGGGTAGAACAAAATCAATTCTCAGGTTGCCAGGCTCGTTATCGTTGAAATCGCCGGTGTCGTTGGCTGCGTTCGCTTTGTGTTTTAGATTGGCTTTGCCTTGCAGCTTCGAAGCTTCAACCGCACCCTCGCTTGCTGGCGTAAATTTGGAGTTCACGCGAGGCGAGCTGAGCAAATCTAGGATGCCCTGGGAAATACCGCTACCGTCTTTGGGGTCCGAATTCAAATCGCCTAAAATAACGAAAGGAGAGTCGGGCGAGAGTGGTCCCGATTTCCCTACGTCGTCCACGATGTAGTTACCATCCTTCGTGCCGCTTACATAGTCTCGAAGGAACCGGATTTCATCGTGATTCCTGCAACCATTGCGATCTTCCAGTCCGTCGAACACGGGCGGCGTAGGGTGAGATGCAATGATGTGAAGCGTTGTACCGAAAATCTGGATCGGAACATCCCAATGCGATTTGGAACTCAGTCGCAGTTTCCCCCAAACGTCATCCGAATGAAAGAATTTTTCTTCGCCCGTTCCTTTGTCCACTAGCTTTGGGCGCTTCGCATTTGGCATTTGACTCCACCGGAACATTTGAAAAGTTCTAACGTCCTTTTCCGAGATTGGAAATCGGCTGTAGACCGCCATGCCATACTGCCCTGGAAAGGCACCGTATCCCCAATTGTCATCATTGTCGGTGTCACGCCCGTTTGCGTTCAGGTCCATACCTGAACGGACACCGGTGTTAACCGGTGCCGTGAACATATGAACCAACGAGCTGGCCTTAGTATTCAACACGCTGGATTGGGGCTTCAAAAAAAACTGTTCTTGGAGCAGTCGGGCGGCCTCACCTTCGGAGTAATCCACTTCGTTAGCGAGCAAGATATCGGGGGCTACCAATTGAACAATGACAGCAATCCGCTTTGCTTGTTCGTCCCCTGCCTTAAGGTCACGAACCAACTGTCCATTCTCCTTGCGGTTCAAAGCGACGTTAAACGTGGCGACCCGTACACAACCAGGAGCTGGAGGGGGGGGACCGATGCCCAATACTGGATCAGCACCTTTTATGGGTTGCATGGAAAAATAGGTAAAGATCGAAAAGACAACGAGCAACCATCGAGTTGGCTTGCTTGCTAATTTGAAAAGTGGCTTCATTTATGCGTCGGGTTAGGAAACGGCTATCAAGAATTACATTACGATATTTTAACTTGTTCGTGAGTGAGTCGAGCATACCATAGCAACGTTAGTAATGCTAATAGCCACTTTCTTTTATGAAGAGGAAACGAAATGCTTCGCAAACCGTTGAAGGGCACCTTTTTGGGCAAGCGGCAGACAGACGACTACTTGGCCACCGTGTGGCACGCCCAAAGCGATTAGCGATGGGCGTGGGAAGTGTGGCAAATGACTCTAACAAGCGAGTGATTCACCAGGCCCTTCGTACCTCATAGAGGCTGTGATTTTATAGTACCAATCACGCTCCGCGTGATTTTCGCAGTTCAAAAACCTTTGGTTTCTGAGGCAACATCACGCGGAGCGTGATGGGT
>JAYTVM010000479.1:0-1114 GCA_043743995.1 Pirellula sp.
GTATTCTCCATTGACGAACTGCGAACGATCTACCAAGCAGCCGGGCAGCAAATGCGATGTTTCATTCTGCTTGCTCTCAATGGCGGTATGGGCAACGGCGATATCGGACAGTTAGAAGCGAAACATGTCGTCGATGGATGGATCAAATATCCAAGGCCGAAAACGCTAGTCGATCGAGAGTTTCCCCTATGGAAAGAGACGATCAAAGCGATCGAAGCGACAAGGCAAACAGCATACGACAGCCCGCTAATATTCGTCACCAAGTACGGGCAAAGCTGGTACAAGGATGCCGCCGATAGTCCCGTGACGAAGGAATTCAGCAAGCTACTAAAGCAAGTCAAGCTACAAGAAAAACAACGTGGATTCTACGCGCTACGTCACACATTCCGCACGGTAGCCGATGGATGCCGAGACAGAGTAGCCATCGATCACGTAATGGGGCACTCGGATAGCAGTATGGGCGCTCACTATCGCGAATGGATCGAGCCGGAACGTATACAAGCCGTAGTCGATCACGTCCGCAAATGGGCGTTGCCAATGCTCAAGAAAGCAAAGGTGGCGAAATGAAAAAATTCAGTCAACAAGCCGACGAAATCATAGCGATCCTGGACGACGGGGAGCCGCTAAATGAAGTCTATCACCTACTCAAAAAAGTCGAGTCGATGCGAACGAATGAGCTAGGCCCGCTATCGTGGCCGGGGTGCCTAGTCCAGCTAGATACCGAGTCTGAGGAATGGGTAGTCGTGACGAAACATCCGACACTAGATCAACACGATGAAGCACGATATAGCATCCACCAAACGCTAACGCCCGAGGAAGATACCGAACTGCGAACCCATCTACTAAAGACTCTCAACGCGTGGATACGTGAAGCCGATCGAGCAACAAAACTAACACCGATCAACGATAAGAAACAAGGAAGCCGGATACAGCCCGAGCATCCGATAACGAAATGGATACGCAAGCACGGTCACAAGTACCGTTACAACACCGACGGCGTGAAAGCGTATGTTGAACAGCATGGGGGCAAGTACGCAAAGCTATACGTCGATCTACGCAATGATCTAAAGAAGAATCCCCTATCGAAGCCTAAGAAACCAAGCTGATTTCGAGT
>JAYTVM010000480.1:0-3557 GCA_043743995.1 Pirellula sp.
CCGCCAGATACTTGACCTTGTTCCCCTTACAAACAAGCAGGAAACTTCTGGGCTGACCTTTCTTGGCTTGATCTAAGAATTTATCTGTATTCTCACCCAAAGGTGGCAATGAATCATCATCGTCTTCTTCGCGGGCCATCAGGGACTCCTTTGCGATCGAACTCTAAAAAACTTTGGTGAATGCAGACTAAGCACCATTTCTCCGATTGATTATGGCCGATTTTATTTCAACTTGCAGTTCGGTGATGCTTCGTCCCGATGATTGCGGCAATGTATTACGTATCCGAAAAGGTGACCTTCTTTTCGCCGACAAATGCGGCATACTTACCAATATCGTTTGTAAGGCGATATCCAGTTTTAAATCCTTGAGGATTTTTTGCAGCTACAAGCCCATTCTCCTCGACGATCCAATGCCCCTTGTCACCCTTTGCAACTTTCACTTTGACATTTCGATCCGCGACAGTGACCCAGTCCGTTTGCCATTGCACAAACTTTTCTGCAACAGCGTCTAACACATCCTGACCTGACGTTCCTAGCACTGCGTCGTACAAAACGCCATCCACTTCTAGGTAGGTGTGAGCGTCGGGATTTTCAATTCCCTGTCCGGTAAAAAAGACTTGCCCATTGGGTGCGGATGCGTCGTCCAAATAAACATTCCCGCCAAAATCCAAGGGCAAAAGCCCACCTTTACCTGGCTTCTTATTCGGACCTGGCAATTGGGAAAGAGGCACGGTGAGCACCATTTCTGGAATGACGATGGATTTGCATTTCGAAGTTGAATTCGGACCAAGAGCCGCCTCAATGACGCTCTTTAACATGCTCACAAGAACGTCGCACTGAGCCGCCGGCTGGTCGGGCACGTCTGTGTACCCCAACTTAAGCAATTCGTCTCGTTTTGTTGCAACCAGTTTTTTCAGGTCGTCTGGACTGGCACCGAGTGCATCTGAAGGAGTGGTGAAATTGTTAGTGTAGTAGGTCAAGTTCAAGGCATTTCCTTCGGTGAGCATCTCTTCAAAGACGGCTTTTGCTAACGATTGCTCTTGCTCCTCCACCGTGCCAGTTGTGTCTACTTTTTCCTGGGCTTTGTCAAGGAAAGGCAACATCGAAACGTCCTTTAGCAATGTCTCCCACAATACAGTGTCCTTCGCAAGCGCTTCGCGCACTTGCGGATTCTTGAGGGCCTGAACTCGATTGTAGGTGTCGACTTTTTCCAAAAACACGCGGCTGTACGCTTTGGGATCCTGATTCGCCAACTCAGCAGCATCCTCGGCACTAACCGAACGAAGATAGAGTGGATTTATTTTATCCAGTTTACCTTCGGAGAAATAGGTGTACACCAATTTCCCCTGAAGCCGATCGCAAGTTATTTTGGGCGGAGACTCTGGCGTTTCCTTTAAAATCTTGATCGCCTCACGCAACATCAAATCTGGAGCTGCATCGTAGAGTGCGTCCATCGCAAATTTGTAGTTTTCGAATCGCTGGGTAAACTCCTTGACGAAGTCCAAGCTGAGCTGGTCGCCGTTCTTTTTGGCGTCGTCGATGATTATCTTGGCTGCCTTTCCTATCGTTTGTGGATTGCCAACATTATCCCGCCAAATTGCGAACTCTTGATCCTCGTTCCAATGCTTGATCAATTTGTAAGGCAATAGTTTTTCGAAATAAACTGCATGATCAGGATTCGAAGGCTTTCCATCATTATTCATCGCATAGAAACGTGTAGCTGCTGCGGCAAGGAGTCCTTTCTTTTTGCCATCTTCGTCCGACGGCTTCTTCAACGACGACACTAGTTTCTCAATGGTTACTTTTTCGTCCAAGGCCTTCTTGTCCGGATGCTTGGGTTTTAAGAATGCGATCTTGAACTTCTTGACTTTTGCTTCTCGGGTCATCGATGAACTCCATGCAATAGAAAATACTCGTAAATTTCGCGGCTAGATCGCTTCACGGAACGCCTGCTAATTGAAAGCTTGTTCAAGTGCGGAATCCATCACTGCTAGTGCGTCTCCAAGCGATTTGCGTATGGACACAGTGACACCAAACGGGTTGTCATCGCATGCCTCCACTTGATCATCGGTTTCGATATGGTCCCTAAACTCCTCCACATACTCACGAGTCTGGACGATGAACTTGGCTTTGGTTTCTCCAGATGCTTTGTCCACGTTTATGATGGACGCCTGGAGTGGAACTCGGTGGTTGTCGGTGACGGCATTCAACCCGAATTCCGCAATCTGACTCAGCTCGGAATCTTCTTGATTGAGGAGCTCGACTCTCAATCTACTGAGCTGATCATTTACGTTGTCGATGGCGGCTAGCCATTGGGTTTTCGCTTGCTCCCAATTCGATTGGAATTGTTCGGAAATGTCCTTACCCACAACCATTTCCTCGAATGCCGCCCACTTGCCTTCCTTTGTATCGGGCTTTTTTCCTGCAACGCCGGGCATACTTTCTCCAACCGTAGTCGGCGCAGTCCTCGTCGACAAAGCCTGCGATACCGCCAGTGTCAATCGATCAATAGCTTTGATCGCGTTTTCGTAAATGCCAGCTTCCGCTTGTTCCATCGCATAGGCCATGATCGCCCGAAATTTGCTGGTGTCCCCCAGCATGTCCTTTAGGGCTTGCGAGTAACTCGGCTGTAGGGCTACGAGCTTGCGTTCGTAATCAACCCGAAGAGCATTCTCCGCTGGCCACTGCGATTCGCCGCCACCCGGAGTCGCCGCCTGAGCCATTACCGACTTAAGAAGCTGGCCGACGGCCAAGATACCTTGCTTTGCCTCTTGAAGCTCGCCAGCGTCCATCTGCTTCTTGATCTGAGCCACCGGCGTGAGCAATTCCACCTTCTTGTTAGGATAGCTCGCCACCGCTTGTTTCAATTGGGGCACGAGTTTGTTCAATGCCTCCTGCAGCTTAAGCTTGAACGCATCATTATCCATTGCCGGTGGAGGCGAAGCAGGTGCTGGCGGCGTAACAGGAGCCATCGGCGAGGCTGTTGCAGTTGGAGGTGCAGTCTGCGATGCCAGCGGCGGAGGTGGAGGCGCCGGTGGCGTAGCATGAGGTGCTGGCGATTTCGCTTCCGCGCCGCTCAGCAGCTCTTGGAGCCGAGATTCCAATGCTGTTACCAGTGGCTCCGCTGTTTGAAAGTCCCCATCTTGAAGCAGAAGCCGAATTCCTGCGACCGTTTTGGTCAGCTCGGACTCCGCATCAGGGCGAACATCCAAAACGCTGGATATCTGCTCGCCCAGCGCAAGGAAGCGAGCGATCAACGGATTGGCAAGATCCTCGTCATCGAACGGAATGTCCGGAAGCGTTGTGACGATCGCTATCGTTGGCTTGCACTTGAAGTTGGCCTTTTCCTCGAGAAAATCCTT
The DNA here is from genome assembly GCA_043743995.1 of Pirellula sp. Classification (GTDB taxonomy): domain Bacteria; phylum Planctomycetota; class Planctomycetia; order Pirellulales; family Pirellulaceae; genus JBKCUI01. The sequence continues at coordinate 3,363 of JAYTVM010000480.1, forward strand.
AAGGATTTTGTCCTTGACCGGTTCCGCAGTATAACCGTCGGCCGAGGATAGATTGAAGACAAGCTCCATCCCTTTGCCGGTAATTACGCCAAAGTAACCTTCGCCCTTGTAGCCAGATTTTTTGGCATCGTTCAGCTCATTCTTTTTGACAGGTTTCTTTTTGACCGCCAGATACTTGACCTTGTTCCCCTTACA
>JAYTVM010000481.1:0-1111 GCA_043743995.1 Pirellula sp.
GCGTTTTTTGGGAAATAGTGGCTGTGGATGTCGATGCAGGGGGAGGTCATGACGCTACTTTAACGTAACCCAAAACTGGCGTCACTCTCGTCGCAGCCGGGAATCCAGCTCGCAATCCACGCGAAGCGCAAATCAGTCCCCTCGCCCTTGAGGGGAGAGGGCTAGGGAGAGGGTGATGGTGGAATGAGCAGGTTCGTTTGCCACCTATGCGCTCATGCCGCGCGGCAGTAACTTTCTTTTGCGTCGCCAAAAGAAAGTCACCAAAGAAAAGGCGACCCCGACATTCGCCCTGATCCGAGATTCGAAGCGAAAACGTCGCGCGGCCCGGAACTCGCTGCGCTCAAACAACGGACCGCCAGATCACCCAAATGCGCGACGTTTTCATTCCAAATCTCGGGGTCGAATGAACGGGAACCCCGTCGGACCTTTCAGCTTCGAAAGAACGACAATCATGCATTTCGAGGAACCAAGATGTTGCAAACCTACTTCGCTGAGTATCAGCACGAGTTTGCTAGCGGAAACTTTCAGGGCGACCTATTGGCTTACGAGTGGTATCAGAAAGCCCAATCGGACGAGTATGGCTTCGTCTGGATGCCGTATCACATGATGCTGAATGAATTTGCTCGTGAACTGGCGAACACCGTTAACGAGTTAGTGCGGTTGACTTACCGCTTGAGTTGTTGGGAAAAAGTGATCGCGCAATTGGATGGCGAACAAAAATTGAATGTGTTGTTGGAATTTGTGTTCGATCCCGCAACGATTGCTCTCAATCTGCCGTATGTCGTCCGATCACGATTCATTTTCGCTGCAGCTCATTTGTGTCATCAAGCGAATCGGGCACTTCAAAAAGCTGCGTGGCTCGACGACTTGGCGATGGACGATGAAATCTACTTCGAGCAGGCAGATAAGCACGGCAGCCATTGGAAGTCATACGGCAAGTTGAAACTCGCGCTAGAAAAAATTGCCAACAAGGACTTTCGGTCTTCAACATTCGATTTTCGCAACAAGTACAACCATCGCTTTGCGCCTTACCTAGAACTTGGCATTTCGGGGTTTGTAACGAGACAAGTTGACAAAGAGGCAGGGCAGGTAACGTATAGCTTGGGTGAGT
>JAYTVM010000482.1:0-3553 GCA_043743995.1 Pirellula sp.
GCGTTTTGTTTGACTGGGATCTTTATTCATGACAATAACGATCGCGGAAAAACCGATCCTAGTCGATGTGGACGGCGAAGCACAATCGTGGCTTGATCGGTATTTTTGTCCGCACGAAACTTTTGTGGATACGAGTCCTGAAACGCTGGACAACGAAATGTCTGGCCATGCTAACGCTAGCGGGCATTTCTTCCAGAACGATTGGCCTGAACTTCCAACCCTAACAGTCAACCAATTGCAGTGGCCATGCGTTGGGGTTTCGCGGTTTGCTAGAGCGTTGTTCCTAGTGGATCGTTATAGCCTCGATGCTATCTTGGATGTAGCGTGGGGACTGACCGACCCAGGCGGTGGAGTCGATCACCTACTTTGGACGCAAACGACTAACATCCAAGTCGATGTTTATTTTCCGGCGTTCGATGGCGAATCCCCAAAAGTCACGCTCAATCTGTACGCATTGCAACCGCTGCGGGTGTCGGACGATCTTTGGATTCTTCCTATGGTCGACGAACGATACATGAGACGGTCACAACTTGCCGGGTTTACTGACTGGGATTCGCACAAGCCTGCAACGACATGGGAAGCATTGTTCTCCAATTTTTCAAGTCTGGATTATCAGGTTACGATTGCCGATACTTACATTTCTCATCCAGACACTTGTTTTGCGGCGACAACAGTTCCGGTTCCATATTTGATCGACTCGGCTTGTCTTTCGCTTGGATCTCGACCCGTGGTTCTAATGGATCCTCTTGCGACCAAGGTGAAGTTTTCTTGCGAGATTCCGGCTGCTGCATCGGGAAAGCGAATAACACTTTTCGAGAAACCGAGAATTACTGGTGGGCCAAGCCTCCCGGTTACATCGATATCCTCCCTGGAAGTCCGAACGCGACAACCGAAAATGTACTATTCGGGAAACGGCGAGACGTTTACTTACCAGTCTGCACAACCAGGGGAGGGAAACAACGCGTTTTGCAAGTCGACTTTTGTGGTATTGGAAAACGGGGCAGAAATTGATTACGCTGCTCCTTTCCGTAGTTACGTGGATGCGATTGGAACTCGGTTTACGGATTGGACCAGTCAACAGCATGCGATTACGCTCCCCGGTTTTGCCGATATTGTTCCTTCTGGTTTCGATGATCTGATTATTTACGATGGCGAGAAGGGGCAAACGATTGTTCGGTCTCTTCCGCGTGACTGGTTTCCAAAATATTTGTTGGCTCAGCACGTCATCGGCGAAGGATCAAAATATGCAGATTGCCTTTGGTTTCACACCCCTTTGCAAACGGTAATGGCTCTTTCGATCGAAGCGATACCAATCGGTGGCACAGGAGAAGACCAGCTTCTAAAAAACAGCGTTGGCGAATTCCAGTTGATGGATCATGCTTTAGCATTGAGCACTTCAGGAGCATTTCGAAAAGCCATTGTACAGGCGTTAAATCCAGAACTTTGGAAAATTCCGTCCGGAACGGTTGTTCAATTGACGTGGGCTCGTTGCAAGCTTACGGGCGATGTTGATTATGAGGGATGGATAGCATCGTCCCAAGCACCGCCAGATTGCTCGGAAAAGCTAGAACGGTTTACCATGCTTTCGGGATGGTACGGCACTGAATGCGCGGCATCGTTTAAGTTAATTACGTCTTCAGGAAGTCCCGACAGGTATGGACTTCTCGAAGATCCGGAAGGAATTTTCACTGACCAAATCGACTACGGCAATACTGGTCTGTCAATTCGAACATGCAGCGGCAGACATTTCGTTACACAAGCAAAATGCAATCAAACGCCAGTTACACCCGCAACGACTGGCAAGTGCGTATTCGGATCTCCAGGCAATCCCGATTGCGCAGTAACGACCGAAGCTAATTGCACCTTACTGGGCGGAACCTGGACTTCAGGAGGGACTTGCCCATGACAGGAATGCCATGTTGTTGCGATACGCCGCCCCCAGAAGAATGTTGCGCAGCACTCACGTTGCTAGCTGGTTGGACGTCAATTAGTTCGTGTTGCATTCGGCGAGTTGTAGAATTGGAAGGGGAGTTGTTGCATACCTTTTGCAGCGATTTGATCCACCACGACGTTCGAAGTGCATCGGCGAAGTACCGTGCGAAGACAAGACCGTATCCTCAGTTCTGTTTTTATCCCGGCGAGCTTGAATGCTCAATCGGTCTGCCGGATGTAGTGGACTGCTTTTACAACGGCATTCCGCTTCCGAAATGCGACCTTGACGAGGAATTATGCACGTTGATCGAAGAAATCCACAATCGAGAATACAAAGAGCGGTTGTTGGTTCGTTACGAGCGGATTCAACGCATCGATACGATAGAAGTTGTGCTCAATCAATGCGGTGACGAAGAAACGCCCACATGCAAATACCTTTGGTCGACAGCGTATCGTTATAAAGTCGAATACGGCCAAGTCGGTTTCCTTGACGTGCTGCACACTTTGATCGGTGCAAGCGATTGCTGTAGTGATTTCAACGAAGATAGCAGCGTGACCGCCCCGGCATGCGATACATATGTCATAGCAACTCCTCTCGCCAATACGATCTATGTGGATTTGGTGCGAACAAAAGCGTTTGCGGTCCAACCAACCGGAACCGTTTCGTTAGCACCAGGAGACACAGTGACATGCAGTCCGTCGCCAACGTGCGCCATGGTTGGCTCGGACACGTTTACAATCAACACGACTGATTTTGGCTTGATTGCATGGACGGCGCCGGTTTGTTCTGAAACTACGACCCATCCCCGTTGTCACATTCTGGCGATTTGCGAAGACTTTTCCAAAGCTCCTCCCCGCACATCGTGCGCATTGTACGAGAGCCCCGAAACGGATTCACTGACTACGTTAATTCAATCGCACATTACCGGCATGTTGCTTGCGGTTCCGTCCATCGCTTACACCTGCACTGATGTGTGTGGAGATGATCCTGCTACGGCGCTGCCCTACGACTACCTATCGTCAGTAAAATGCGAAGACTTGGTGAGTTCTCACACCGAGATCGCTTACACGGCAAGGCCTTACACGCTTCAAGACGCGACAACATGGACAATCACGGTATAACTTGCGCTACGTTGCAACGGACGGACGAACCGCCGTTGTTGCATACCGTTCAAACGATCGTCAAGCCAAAGAAGAATCGCATCTTAGTTAGACCGCCAACAAAGTTTCATTCGCTTTGGGACGAATTGCACGACGCAGAATGCTGGACAAGATGGAGGTTTTCTGTTTGGGTGTCTAGTGTTCCTGACTATGGTTGCGGCTGCCAAGACTTCCTGTCCGATTACTTGCTCGCCAATCCGCCACAGTTCGACGACTTTTGGCAATGGGGCGTTGATTTACACAACGCTGTCAACTTAAAATTGAAAAAGCCGTTTTGGAGTCCTGTCGACAGTGTGCACTAAAAATGCACCACGCGATAGGATTTCCGTAGTTTTCAACGCGTTGTGCACCACTCCAAACCGATGAAAACATTGAGATTCTGCGAAATCTTCGCTTTCCTAAAGCTGAGGTCACAGATTCGAATTCTGTCTGGGGTACTCGCTAAAACCCAATGAATTCG
>JAYTVM010000483.1:0-1106 GCA_043743995.1 Pirellula sp.
CCAACCAACTTGACACGGTCATCAAGAAGCTCGAGATAATCGGCAAGCAAGACCGACGCATTCAACTGCTCCTTACCATTCCAGGCGTTGGATGGCGGACCGCAGAAATCCTGGTCGCCTGCATCGACGACCCTCACCGCTTTATGAATGGACGTCAGGTCGCTGCCTACTTCGGCCTGGTTCCCCGCCAGTTCCAGTCCGGGGAAACAGATCGCAACGGTCGAATCACCAAACGAGGCAATCCGCTCGCTCGAACAATCCTCGTCGAGTGCTCGTGGGCTTCCCTTCGCTACAACCAATGGGCCAAAGCCACCTACGACCGGATCTATGGTAAGCAGAAGACTCGCAAGAAAAAGGCCGCCGTTGCTCTGGCACGCAAGATTGCAGTCGTCGCTTGGGCCATGCTACGCGACGACAAAGAATGGGATCCTAGCATGATGATTCAAGTCACCGAATCCTATGGCAGAATGAATCCAGGTCTCAAAGACACATTGAAGGCGATGAAGCCTAAAGAAAATTCCGACCAACGCAAGAGTCGACTGCGCAAGGAAACCCGAGCGGCGAAAGACACCGCCACCATGAATCCATCTGCTGAGCATTCCAAGAGACCTCGATCGAAACCAATCGACAAGAAAGCGACTGCGAAGCCAACGCTCCAAGGCTCAACGCAAAAGCCCAAGGATCGGTCCGTCGCCAAAGCAAAAGCCAAACCATCCATCACCAAACCAAATCAAACCATTCCCAAACCATTCCCAAACCACGGCGAGCAAGAAAGCTAGTATCGGGGTCTGATGCATCGACATCGTCGTAACGAATAAGCCTTGCTCGCCGCTTTTTCAATTCATGGCTACGAGGACAACCTGTATTTTTGTCTGATGTACACACACATCGTCGTAACGAATCGGACCTCGTAGCCTTTTAAATCACTTCCTCACTCAAACCCATTAACCCGATCGCAACCAACCGAGCCCGTAGGAGAATACATCCACCAAACATAACGACAGACGACAAGGACAAGACCTACCCAACGAGCCCAGGCCCGGTACCAGTTGACCCTGATCATTTCGAAATGGACCGATCGCTTACCCGATCGCCGAAAGGTCAGA
>JAYTVM010000484.1:0-1101 GCA_043743995.1 Pirellula sp.
CCCGTGGTGCTGAGCGACACTGGTGATAATTGATCTTCCCACGTTTTACGGCGTAAAGTCGTCAACATGTCTGCAAAGCTTGGCTCTGCTTTCCACCAATACCACGGTCGGTGCGGAATCTGAAAATCCTTGTGCCCTTCGGTTGCGTACCACACGATTGTCAAGCTGTGCAGGAACATCGCCATTGGTGCTGTGCGTTTGACCGCTTGCTCATTTCGATTCGCTGCGTCTTCAAGTCCCAAGTGCTGCTTGCAGTCAAAGTGAGTCACTTCGATCGACCAGCGCTTCGAGAAGTGCTCGAGTATCTCTCGCGGCTGCAGGTCGAGATTCGTGCTGTAGAAGATCCGGGTCGGACGCTCCCCAACCGTGTCACGAGAAAGCACCAAGCGAAGCAATCGATCGTTGCCCGCCTTGTAGTACAGCCCGGTTCGTGTCTTCGTCTGAAGCGAACCGTGCAAGCCGTACCTGTCAAAGTGATGCGTTTGCCAACGCGACGAATCATTCGACCAGTCCTCAATGCTCTCGAGTCGGTCCCCTTTCTTTCTTCGTGGGCCACGCCTGACTTCCGTTTCCTCGGGAGCGGGAGCGTACAACGCTGCTTTCGCATGAACAGGACCGATCAAGTCAAAGTTAGTCGGCAGCGTTCGCAGCACGCTCTGACCACTGTAGAGACTGTCAACGACCAGCAGGAACTTTCGATCAGGAAACCAAGCGGCAACCATTGCAATCATCTCGGCCATCAATTCAGGTCGTGTTTTATGCGGTGTTTCGCTCCCTTTGCGATTCTTCTCTGCTGTGAGTTTGGCCTGTTTTTTCTTCTTGGCTGCTTGCTTGTTTTTGTCGGACGCTGCTTTCTTCTGGCTTGCCGTTGTCTTCTTAGGCTGCTTGTTTTTGCCTTTGGTCAGTCCTTGTCGATTGCGATACAGTCGCATGCAGATCGGTAGCGAAAAGACTTTCGAGGGTGCCCACCAAGGGTTCGCAATAATGATGCACAAATCGACCCAGTCGTGTCCCCAATGGCAGATCTTTTTGGACTTTGATGAACTGAGCGGATCATGATGCATTCCCGTCCCAAAGATTCCCAGCCCTCGCTTGCGACAC
>JAYTVM010000485.1:0-1097 GCA_043743995.1 Pirellula sp.
GGGTAGCCACGCTTGCCAAAGCGTGGGTGAACTGCGAGAAACGATCTCGCTCCCCACGGTCTCCGCGACCGTGGCTACCCTCGGTTATCAACTTGACAACGCACTAGTCCAGTTTTTGGCGTCCACTTCAAGTATCAACATCAGTTTTTTCGGTTTCTTCTTAACTCGCGCGCTCTTCTGCACCCACCTTGGCGTCCCTAGCGTAGTCCACGAGCGATTGGCGGTAAGCGTTTGGCATTGGTTTCCCTCCAAATTGCACCCCGTGCTCTACAGGATGCCAATCGGTTGACTCGATCCACTGGTCCGTTTCGAAACATTGATTTTTTCCACACCAAGTGCCATTGAAACGGCTAAAATGCTACCAACCGAAGGATTTTCACTGAGTCGACATTCTCTCCTCAGAGCCTCAAGAATGAATTACCTGACGCCAGATTGTGATCGACTACTCGAGCGGCATCGACCCTACTTGATGTTGCTAGCACGCACAAGAATATTGCCTGTCAACGGCCGAAAGTTCGATGCGTCGGATATCGTCCAACAAACCATGATGGACGCATTCGCTAAACGAGAAGCGTTCCGAGGTACTACTGACGCGGAACTGGCGGCGTGGTTGCGAGAGATTCTAAAGCACAATCTGCTAGATGTACTACGCGACGCTCAGCGCGGTAAACGCGATATCCGTCGCGAGCAAGCTTTGGGAGCTACTATCGACGAGTCCATTTCCCGAGCGGAAGCATGGTTAACCGCGGTTCAGTCTTCTCCCAGCCAGCGTGTCAGCAAGCAGGAGGACTTGTTGCGGCTGTCCGAGGCGCTCGACGCCTTGCCGATCGCCCAGCGCGAGGCCATTGTTTTGCATCATCTGCAAGGACTCAAACTCGCCGAAGTCGCAAACGAACTTGGTCGCAGCGAGTCTGCTATCGCGGGCCTTCTTTTTAGGGGCCTGAACAAATTACATCAACTGTTAAGTGATTGAGCACGAACCATGCCTGACAGCCACTTCGAAAGCGAACGAGACGAGCAACTCCAAACCGTCATCGCCGAGTACATTCGTAGCTCTGAGGCGGGACGCCAACCCGTTCGTCAAGACTTGCTACATC
>JAYTVM010000486.1:0-3512 GCA_043743995.1 Pirellula sp.
GTCGATGTCGCGTTCGAAAAGAAGAGGACAGCAGCCTTGCGATGGGTGAAGATCGGCGAACAGGTCACCAATTGGGAGATTCGCATCCTCCAACTGGAAAAACTTAGCGAGGTCCAAGGGAACTTGGCAAGTCAGTTCGAGGCTAAGTTGAACCGTTTGCAGGCCAAAGGCCAAGTGGTTGAGCGTTGGGTGGAGTGGCACCAGGCAAATATCGAATTGAAGCTCGCAATTGGCTGCGATTTGTAGAAATGCAGGACGATCCTGCATTTTCTTGGGTATGATCGATTCGAGATTGCGAATATATTACGAAGTCTCATTTTGAGCCAACAGACAACCCTGGTGGCCCGTTTCCAACTGAGTTTGAGAGTTTTTCGCTGAATGCCGCAGATCACTATCCAAGAATTGACCATCGGCTATCGAGGTCCAAGCCTACTGTCCGAAGTCTCCTGCAGAATCGAGCCGGGCGAAAAAATCGGCCTACTAGGACGTAACGGCAGCGGAAAAACCACCCTCATGCGCCTCATTGCAGGCCAAGAGCAAGCTCAGTCGGGCACCATCGAAATGAGCGAAGGCACACGGGTCGCAGTCTTGCCGCAGGATGTTCCGCTCGACATCGAAGGGACGGTCGAAGAGGTCGTTGCTCGCGGTCTACCTGCTGACATGAACGAAATAGAAAACCATTGGCAACGGGACCAACTCGTCGAACGGATCCTTGCGCAAATGGAACTAGATGGAGCAGTCCAATTCCAAAGCCTTTCCACCGGGATGAAACGGCGAGTGTTGCTCGCGCAGGCGATTGTTAGCAAACCTGAAGTGCTGTTGCTCGACGAACCGACGAATCATTTGGACATCGACGCAATTACGTGGCTCGAAGGTTTCTTAAGTTCGCTGCCTAGTACTTTGCTTTTCGTAACGCACGACCGGGCCTTCTTGACTCGACTGGCCAAACGCATTTTAGAGATCGATCGAGGCCAACTTTTTGACTGGACTTGCGATTATCCCACCTTCCTCAAGCGAAAAGAACTGGCTCTTCACGCCGAAGAGAAACAGCAGTCCCTTTTCGATAAGAAGTTAGCGCAAGAAGAAGTCTGGATTCGAACTGGAGTCAAGGCTCGGCGAACCCGCAACGAAGGCCGCGTTCGAGCCTTGGAAGCGATGCGTTCGGAGCGGGCTCAACGACGCAAGACCGAGGGTACCGTCAAAATGCAAATCGATGCAGGCGATCGAAGCGGAATGCTCGTTTGCAGCTTGACGGATGCATCGTTTGGTTATGGCCAAGATGTCATTATTCCACCGCTCGACTTAACGATTATGCGGGGTGACAAAGTCGGGATCATCGGTCGAAACGGGGCTGGTAAGTCGACGCTTCTCAAGGGCCTACTAGGCAAGCTGGCTCCTTTGCAAGGGAGCGTCAGACAAGGCACGAAACTCGAAGTGGCTTACTTCGATCAAACCCGAGAGATCCTGGATCCCGATAAGACCGCCGAGGAAAACGTGGGACTTGGAAAGACCATGATTACCGTCAATGGCAAGACCAAGCACATCATCGGTTATCTTCAAGACTTTCTCTTTACTCCCGAACAAGCCCGTTCACCGATTCGGTTCTTCTCGGGCGGACAGCGGAACCGACTCCTGTTGGCCAAGCTTTTCGCTCGTCCGGCGAACATGCTGGTAATGGACGAACCGACGAACGATTTGGATACTGAGTCCTTGGAATTGCTCGAAGAACGCTTAGTCGATTACGAGGGGACAGTTCTGGTCGTTAGCCACGATCGTGCGTTTCTAGACAACGTTGTCACCAGCACCATCGTATTCGAACCCGAGGGGATCAAAGAGTATGTAGGTGGCTATGACGATTGGCTTCGGCAACGTCAGTCGGGCAAAAAAGCTGTGGCGATGGCTGAATCGAACCGGAGATCGAACGTTATTGCATCGGTTTCCAAGTCGAACGGGTCACAGTCCGATTCCGGCGGCGAGTCGGTAGCCGTCGCCAAGAAACTGAACTTCAAAGAGAAGCAGGAGCGAGAAAAACTTCCTGTGCAGATTGAGCAGTATGAAGCTGAGCAGCGATCAATCCACGCGAAAATGGCCGAACCCGAGTATTTCAAAAGGGCACAAGCACAAATCGTTAAGGACCAGCGTCGGTTGAGTGACCTGGACGATCTGCTAGTGCAATCCTACGCCCAATTGGAAGAGTACTTAGTCCGCGAGGACTAACCTAGTACGGTCGTAGCGAAACTCGCCAAGAGTTTTGACCGCCCCCAGTTCCAAAAGTCTTGGCGACTTTAGCTACTGTCAAATCGGACACTTGTTTATCGAACGGTCCTAAAGCCCCCTCATTCGATTCGCAGGCAATCCGGAAGCGGCGCACCTATGTCAAGCAAATCTTTCGAAACAGGATGTTCGAATACCAGCCGCTTGGCATGCAGCCAATAGCCCGCGTCACCTGGCAAGCCTGGCTGGTCGATCCTCGGTTGGCCGCCTGCGGCGTAAAGAGTGTCGCCTAAGAGCGGATGTCCGATGAAGGCAAGATGTATGCGAATCTGGTGCGGACGCCCGGTATGCAAATCCACTTCGAAGACCGTCGAGTCGGATCGTCGCTGAAGCGTTCGAGCCACGCTGCGTGCAGCCTTGCCCGATTCGCTTGCAGCATAAAGTTTTCCTAAGCGTGGGTGATCGATCTCTCCGATAGGTGACCGGATATCATAGGATTCTTGTGATGCTACTAAAGTGCTAAGGGCTTGATATTGTTTTCGCACCTTGGCCCAATCTTGGCTGATTGTCGAAGCAGTCTGAGTGTCCAATGCGAACAGAACTAGCCCTGAAGTCGCACGACCCAAGCGATGCAGTGGCCGGGCAGTTGAGAAATTTGTCCGAACTAGGCTAAGTAGCGTATTGAGGTAGAAACCGGCGCCTGGGATTGTCGGCAAACCGCTGGGTTTGTTGACCGCCAGCAACTGTTCGTCTTGATAAATGACTGTGAATTGTTGGGGCGTTTCTTCTTCGAGCCAAGCTGGTCGATTCCAGATCAAGACACTTCCTGCACGAAGGGATTCGGTTCCGGTTGCCGTTTTACCGTCTAGGGCCAGCTCGCCGGCGTCCAGTCGACTCTGCCATTCGGCTTGTTTTGAATGAGAAAAGGTTTTAACCAGGAAAGCGAGCGTGGATTGCCCAGTAGCCTTAGGGCATAGCACATGGCGATAGCGGTAACCTTGATTGAGCTTCATGCCGTAATTGTTCTTGGGGATTCTGTTGTTTGTTGCCTTTCGCTCGTAGGCTGTGAACTTAATCGCAAGGTGCCCAGCATCTTTTAGCACGTCCCTGAGTTTACGAGGGGCGTGGTGAGTCGCAAGTGCCACAACTCAGAAGATTCTCGCTTAAGTCACTCTCCCATTGCAACGCGGTGAAGCATTTCGTCCGATCGGAGCTTTTCTCCGACGGACGCCGTTTTGGCGTACTAAATGTGCGGCTCAGACCTTCAAGGATCGCACTCCGCTGCCGGCTCGACCGCC
>JAYTVM010000487.1:0-3505 GCA_043743995.1 Pirellula sp.
TGCGCGACGCGATTGCTTTTGAGGGTGTGACTTTCGCCTATGATGAAGAGCATAAACCCACCTTCGTCGATTTTAACTTGCGAATTCAAACAGGTAAAAAAGTCGCGTTGCTGGGCCCAAATGGAGCTGGCAAGAGCACCCTAATCAAGCTGCTTTTGCGACTCTACGATCCGCAACAAGGACGCATTAGCATTGACGGAGTCGACTTGCGTGATATTTCTTTGGCCGAAACGCGGCGCCAGATGACCGTCCTGTTTCAACAGCCCGTACAGTTTCAAGCGACCCTCCGTGAGAATTTAGTCTGGGGCGATACAACGCGACAATTCAGCGATTCGGAACTAGATGGTCCAATCGAATTGGCTGGAATGCGTTCGCTACTCGAGAAACTGACAAACGGTTTGGATGAACCGCTCGGCAACCAACTCACTGCGGGCCAAGAACTAAGCCTGGGACAGTGGCAACGGGTTTCACTAGCGCGGGCCTTGCTTCGCGATGCGAAGATTGTGATTCTGGATGAGCCGACCAGCGCCATGGATCCATGGGCTGAAGCCGAGTGGCTGTCGCGATTCTTCGAGGGCATGCAGGACAAGACGGTGCTCTTGATTACCCATCGATTCTCTACAGCCGCCCACGCCGATGAAGTATATATCCTCGAGGCTGGCAAGATCCTCGAATTCGGCAGCCATGAGGAACTGCTTCGAGCTGGTGGAAAGTATGCGATGGGCTGGAATTCCCAGCGCCATGAATTTGAGCGTCCCCCCACTGCTAACGAAGCATGAGTCGACCACGCCGAAACGAGCCAATTACTCCTTTCCGAGCCTGAACAGCGCCTGAAGGGCTCGTTCTGTTTCCGAGTCGTCCGTTTCTGCGAATTTGGAGTGCTCCGATTTATTGGAGCTTTTAGATTGCTAAATTGGAATCATAATCTCCAAATGTTCCCATGTTTGTTGCTGCCTACGAGAGTCAACGGTCTCGCATTGGAATCCAACCTAAAAGGCTCGAACAAACGGTACAAGTGTCACCGGCGGGAACGAAGTGTACCGCGTTCCGAAGGCAACTTGGCCGAAAAACGGTTTGCTTCATCGCTTGCGAGACGATCTACGTCCGAAACCCGTAAACCCAAACACATTCATGGCAAATGGATTGCAATCAGGATCAAGATACCAAACGAAGACGGCCATTCAATCCGAACAGCCCGCCACCGGATCCCCATAAACCGTAACCCAACACCTGTTACCGATGCAACTAATCCTAGAACTTCCGTCTCGTGAACAACAAATGGCGTTCAATAGGCTTCGTTGGACCGAAGTGCTCGCAGATCGACAGTTAGCCGACGTTCCGAACCGAGTTGAAACGAATGCATTTGGACAGATCACCATGAACCCACGTGCTTCGGGAGGACACAGTACTCGACAAGGTAAGTCCAGCCATACCTGAGCGAGGGCCTCGCTCAGCCACATCGTCTCCTTCAGAAATTCTTAAGCTTTGTATTGCAAAGTGGAGCCGTCGCAGCTAGAGTATGGCGATGAGTACGCGATCTATCGATCAAGCATTAGAAGATTTGGCCGAGATTCGTTCGAGCTTGGCCCGGGCTGAGACCTTTCGCGGGTATCGGTCTGCTTCCATTTTGGCCACAAGCGTGATGGCTTGGATGGGATGCTTGCTACAATCCCGCTGGGTCAATTCGGAATCGCCTGAGCTCAGCGATTTCCTAGCCCTTTGGGTACGAATCGCGTTATTTTGCGCGGTACTGATTTTTGGCGAAGTGATCGTACGGTATTGGCGTTCCGGTCCCATGTTTCGGCATATGACACGCAGCGCGGTAGGGCCGATGATCCCGGCGTTGCTGTCGGGCCTAGCCATGACAGTTGTCGTCGCGTGGAACGCACCGGAAGTTGGCTGGATGCTACCCGGACTTTGGTCTATGGTTTTTGGACTGGGGGTTGCGGCCTCAGCCCGGTTTCTACCCAAGTTGGTCTGGTTGGTTGCGTTGCATTTCGTGTTATTTGGTTTGATTTGTATCGTGTTGTCCACGCAAGGTTGGGCTTACTCGCCTTGGTTGATGGGGTTGACTTTTGGTGGCGGTCAAATGTTGACCGCAGCGGTTCTATACTGGGCGCTGGAGCGTAAGGAATGAGTCGTAACGACGAATCGAAAACAATTAAGACAGCACCGTTTGCGTACGATGGCTTGGAGCGTATCTTCCACGAAAAAGCTAGGCTCGGTATCGTAACCTGCTTAGTTCGCCATCCCGATGGTCTCGCTTTTCCAGAACTTAAGTCGTTGTGCGATCTAACGGATGGAAATCTCAATCGCCATCTGCATCACTTAGAGGAGGCGGAGATCGTCCAACTCGAGAAGCGATTCGAGGGGAAGCGGCCTCAGACACTTTGCCGCATCACTAAGGCCGGCTTGAAACGCTTCACTACCTATTTGGATCAGCTTCAAAAAGCGCTCGAAGATGCAAGGCCGAATCCTATCCCAGCTGCTGCCAAAGGAGCATCGAAAAGCAGTCGATTGCGACCGAGCGTCGATGGCTTGTGACAGGTCAGCCGAACCGCAGCAGCTCGCGCTTTAACCGCTTAAGCTTTTATTTTGCTTATTCGCTTTGCAAACCAGAGTACTTTCCACACCAGAGACTTTTGCTTATGAATTTTTTGAATTCCATTCTGGAGAAAAACAATGAGAGTGATTCGCGCGGAGTTTATGGGATTGTGTTTTGGAGTGCGTGACGCGCTGGCAATTGCGAGTCAGACAAACGATCCAGGGTCCGTCACTATCTACGGCGAGCTAGTGCACAACCCATCCATTCAAGGGGAGTTGGCCTCGCGTGGGTTTCAGGTCGTTGGAGAACAAGATAGAGAAAGGGTCGCGCTCGCGGATCGGGTTATGATCACGGCGCATGGCATTAGTCAAAAGCGAATGGCTATACTTAGCTCGCGATCGACCGAGATTATAGATACAACTTGTCCGCTGGTTCGACGAGTCCACGAAGCCACCCAAAAACTTCAACTTGAAAATCGGCTGGTCATTTTGATTGGTCGTCGAAATCACGTTGAGGTACAAGGGATCGTTGAGGACCTGAGTCGTTGCATCATCGTCGAATCCCCCGAACAAATCATCGATTGGGAAGAACCCGCACTTGGTGTTGTCTCTCAGTCAACGACGACCCCCGAATTAGCACAGCGCTGCTTGACTCGCATCTTGGAACGGAACGCCAATGCCGACGTCCGGTACGTAGATACCATTTGCCGTCCGACTCGCCAACGGCAGCAGGCGCTCGAAGCCCTTTGCCAATCGGTTGCGTTGATCGTTGTCGTCGGTGGCAAACACTCCAACAACACGCGTCAACTTGCCCAACGCTGTACCGAGCTGCGATGCAAGGCGATCCAAGTCGAGTCCGCAGAGGAATTGCGGGTCGAGTGGTTCTCGGGACATTCGGTAGTAGGTCTTACAGCAGGCACGAGTACTCCCGACGCGACGATCGAGGAAGTTGCGAAATGGT
>JAYTVM010000488.1:0-1094 GCA_043743995.1 Pirellula sp.
GTCAATTGCACGGCAAACATCGTTCCAGTCGTAGCGTTTGGCCAGTAGCAATATGTCGATGAACATGCGGGTTCCTTCGCCGTGATATCGGAACTCTAGCTCAGTACGAAAGAGTCGCTGAGATTGAGTCCAAGCATGCTTTACAAAGGGTTTTCCGCTGTCGAGCAAACCTGGCTTGGTCTCCAGAAGGCTAATGTAATGGGCCAATTGGAGCGACCAATCGCCTGACTCGACTCGGTCATGAGTGGCAATGATCCGATCTTCGCAATGGATCTCAATGCGATCGATATACGCTCGCAGGACGGCATGCTTGGTGGCATGTTGAACAGGTACGCTGTATCGACTTTGGTTATGTGGAACGGTTGCTCGTTTATCAACTCGCAAGGAGTCATAGGCACATGCATGGAATCGCGATTCATTGAGAGGACGGAAGTGCCTTTTTTCGTTTTCGAAGAGTTCGCCATAAGTCTTCTTGGAGTCTTGATCAACACGTTGCAAGTCTTTCTTGGTCCATGAAGCGAGGTGCTCATTGAGAGCTTCGAGCGATGCGACTCGCGGCACGGGAGTCAGATAAGTGCGCTCACTACGTTTGACAGAATTCTCGACATGCCCTTTCTCATTCCCACTGGCTACGTTGCAGAAACGAGACTCGAATAGATAGTGACTTCGCAACGCGACAAACCGCTTGGTCAGCTCACGCTTGCGACCGGTGTATACATAGGTCACAGCAGTTCGAAGATTGTCATAGGCGAGCTGATGTGGCACCCCACCAAGTTGCTCCAGAAGCCAAACATGGGCATCTAGAAAACTGACCATGTCATCTCGAAAGTAGGCTTTGACAAAGGTCGCCTTGCTGAAAGCGGATCTAGCGCAAAAGATGTAAATGTGCGTTTCCTCGCCACCGACGATTGCCATGGCTTGCCCCCAGTCGATCTGGAATTCTGCACCTGGCGGATGATCGATGGGACAGAAGACCTCCGGAGATATCAGCTCCATAGAATTGACTAGATCCGAGATGGCTCGTCGCGATCCTGTGAAGTCGTATTCATCACGAAGCCGTTCGAAGACTCTGGTCTTGGTGTGACGTTGCTTGC
>JAYTVM010000489.1:0-3501 GCA_043743995.1 Pirellula sp.
TACCTATAAAGTGGGTGGCACGCTCTGAGGTACGAAGGGCGTGGTGAATCGCTAGAGTCATTTGCCACACTTCCCACGCCCATCGCTAATCGCATTGGGTGTGCCACACATTCCCCCCACCCATCGCTGTGGGCGTGCCACACGGTGGCCTAGCCTGGTAGTCTTCTGTCTGCCGCTCGCCTAAGTAAATCACTATTTAGTCCGCTGCGTTACGCCGCCCTTACCGCGCGACAGTTTTGAGCCCATTGGATCCAGTCGGTCACTTCCGCTTGGTCAGGTAAATTGGACCCGCGAAGAATGCGCACACCCTGCTTGCTGCTCGCAAATCGAATGACCCTATTGTACAACTCGACTGGGTCACTTGAGGCAAGTTGTTCGGCAGTCGTTAACCCGCAACCCACAATCAGCTGAGCATCGTGTCCGCGTAGATTTGGAATGCGACAAACTAGCATTGCTTGATGCTGCCATTGCTGAACCACTTCCGCGGAAACGCCTCGATTGGCAAGTCGCGAAGCAACATTCTCGGCATCCACTGAGATGAGGTCGCCGACGGTGGAAAGATTGAACGGAGCCAAGCGTTCGGCCATGCGTGGACCGATACTCGGCGCGTCGACAATCGGGCTATCGATATCCAAATAAAACTTCCACTGGGATGCGGAATTCGAAACTGCCGACCGCGCGACCGATACGCTAGCGACTGGGCTCGGGTGCGATTCTCGGACGTCAGCAAATGGAGATTCATTACCTCGTTGAACACCCTTTTCATTGGATCGAACAATCCTGGGTCTGGCTTCGCCGTTCGATTCGCGACGTGCACGACGAGCACGCTCGCGATCTCTATTTCGGTCCGATCGAATAGGCACAACCTCTTCTCGAGATCGATTGCCGTACGAACGTCGCATATCCGCAATCCATTTACGAATCCTGGCTACTTCAAAAGACGTTGCACCTCGCAATAATTCTTGTCCCACCGATGCGGAAAGGAATGACTCTACGCGTTGAACTAACTCTGCAGCTGGCAGGCTGCGTAAAGCGTCCGACCTGATGATACCGCACCCTACCAAAACCTGCGCGTCGAAGGCGCGAAGCTGTGGCGTGCCACACATCAATTCCGCAACGCGTTGAATTTGATCTAACATGGCGGAGTCGACTCGGATCACGGAACCCAATTTGGATGTCGACGCTCGCAGTAGGTCGCCAACTCGATAGATGCCCGAGGAATTCAATCTACGGATCAATTCAGAACTGACGCCAGGCGCGTCCTGAACGGGACTATCCACCTGTAAGAAAAACCTCTTGCTATTGGCCGTTTTGTCGCTCGAATCGACGGCCTGATTCCTCGGAGTTGCCGTTCGGGTACTATTGGGTAACCACCACGAATGATTCGCTTGTTCGTTCGCCCAGCCGGTGAGTTGCCGATTAAGCTCCAGGATCTCTAATTCAGAAGAATCAACGCTGACAATTCGTAAAGGTCGCGTTTCACGCACCGTTGTTCGAGTTGCCGAATGCTCCATGCTCGGGTGCATGCCGAGCTCGTTTTGTTCGTCGAGCACATAGCTAGGACGTGCGTACCGCATGACCTCCAACATCCTCGAAACGGTACCGCCGTGAGCTGCTATCCTTCTCGCGATGTATTCATCGTTAGTCGAGAGCAGCAATTGCCGCCCATCTCGTGAAAAAGCAGAGAGGACATGGAGGATTTGTTCGAGCGATTCCCCTCGGAAACTGCCAAGCGAATCATCTAAAAGCAACGGTATGCGGCCAATTCGAGGTACAGCCGCTTGAGCGATCGCCAATCGAATGGCCAAGTCAACTAGCTTTCGCTGCCTTGTATTCGCGCTTGGCAACGTGTTGTCATAGTTTTCATTGCGGTAGTTGGATTCGCCGCCAAGTCCAATATTGACATGTCGGTTCGACTGCTGGTCCAGATAGGACGCTTCGACTGCCCAAGGTGGTAGCTGTCGAGCGGCGCCCGAAGTCAATTCTCGCAGGAACTTTTCGGCGCTAGGAATGAGCGACCCCTCTGTCGTTCGACGGTATGGCGAACGAGTCCTTAGATGGGACTGGACTTCTGCCAAGCGGCGATGTGTCTGAGCTCGTCGATCCCAGCGACGTAGCATGTCTTCGGAATGCGAGTGCTGTTGCCTAAGTTGAACATCATCCCAACGCTTACCTGGATGGCTCGCATATGCCGTCCCAACAATTCTAAGCCCGGATTCCAACGCAGCTAGTTCGGCCAGCAGTTGGTCGATCTTGCTCTGCAACCGTTGACGTTCCGTCACGTACTCGGCTCGATCGAACGCCGATTTGCTTTTTCCGAAAGCTGCGTTGTGAAGGGAAACGTTGTTAAAAAGCGTTGAATTGGAATTCACTTTGAGACTGTCAGCACGATGCTCATTGAACTGAGAATTCGCCTCATTGACGAGAGATTCCTGTTGGAGTGCGCGAAGTCTTGCAATCTCAGCTTGGATAGTTGCGAGCCGGTCGTTTCCTGGCGGCGAACAAGGCTGACAGCATCGTTCTGCCTTTTCGGACGCTTGTTGGTTCAGGTTTTGAACCTGCGCCAACTCGGCGGCAATTCGATCTCGCTCGATCGACCACCAAGCTCGATCATGATCGACACTCTCGGAATTGCGGAGCCGTTCCAAAAGCTCCTGCTCCTCAGCTTTTAGGCGCTGATATCCCTCATCCAACTCACTCTTTGCAGCGGAATGAACGCCGAGTCTACTGGCTGCCCACCAGAGTTTTTCTGGAAAAACCGTCCCGAGCGGACTGCAGAATACCATCCCGAGGATATCGCCTCGAAGATCGTCCCATCGACCATCTTGCTCGTCTCCCTCCCAAAATATGTTTCCAAGACCACGAATCTGGTCGCGATCGTCAGAGTGAATGGGGCGTTCCGATGGATGCAACGGAGAATGAACGAACCGAGAGGGAAGCAGTGGCGAACCACCTGCATATGACATCAACCGGACGTGGCCAGTTGCATCGGCCCATTGCAGCGACCCATCAATCGTCTCTGCGTCCTCGTCGTAGTTCAACTCGTGCGAACAATGACCGCGAAATAGTAACCCTTTAACAAACCTAGTCATCGCCAAACTACCAGGTGCCGCAGTCGCATAGATAGCATTCAAGCCGCAGCCAAGAGGCCCTACCTGCAAGTGCTCTGCGGAATTTTTCCGGTCGATATCCATCCGAATGATATGCATATTAGGGCTCCTCCCTCACCAAAATCCATTTACGAAGCGACCTATCCATTAGGATCGCCGTGGGTCAATGAGCAGCCTAGCACAATGGCGCAGATTAGGTAAAGAGCAGTTGGTTGACGGTTGGCAGTTGGCAGGGGCAGGCGTTCTAATACTACGCTCCTGCAAATTGGAAACGGAAAACTTGCTACTCAAAAATCTTCGCGCTTGCCTCGTCTTTTGCATTCTTTTCTTTGGCTAGGTTGTCGAGTGCCGCGGCGATGTCGACATGAATCCACGTTGGAGCCGCAGCCGT
>JAYTVM010000490.1:0-12110 GCA_043743995.1 Pirellula sp.
AACTCCACCACTCCGCAACTCCACCACTCCGCAACTCCACCACTCCGCAACTCCACCACTCCGCAACTCCGCAACTCCGCAACTCCAACACTCCACCACTCCGCAACTCCGCAACTCCAACACTCCGCAACTCCAACACTCCAACACTCCTCACAAAAACATGGGAAAACCAACTGGTTTCAAAGAATTCGATCGCAAGAAGGTGGAATGGCGATTGCCCATTGTTCGTCTCAACGATTATCGCGAAATCTATACCGAGCCTGAGGAAGAACAATTGCGAACGCAGGGAGCCCGTTGCATGGATTGCGGCGTTCCTTTTTGCCAGTCCGCCACCGGTTGTCCGGTTGAAAACTTGATTCCCGAATGGAATGATCTGGTCTACCACGGACGCTGGCGTGAAGCAGTTGACCGATTGCACAAAACAAACAACTTTCCGGAGTTCACGGGTCGTGTTTGTCCAGCTCCGTGCGAGGGAGCTTGCGTTCTAGGGATTACCAATCCACCGGTGACGATCAAGAACATTGAGAACGCGATCATAGACCGTGCGTTCGAGGAAGGTTGGGTGACGGCTAGTCCACCGGAACTGCGGACGGGCAAGAGTGTTGCGATCATTGGTAGTGGACCAGCTGGATTGGCTGCGGCTGACCAACTCAACAAAGCGGGTCACACGGTAACGGTTTATGAGCGCGCCGATCGTATCGGAGGGCTGCTCACGTACGGCATACCGAACATGAAGTTGGACAAAGGAGTTGTCCAACGTCGGTTAGATTTGATGGCTAAGGAAGGGGTCAAGTTTGTTACCAACGCGAACGTCGGAGAGAATGTGGATCCGAAGCAATTGATGGCCGAAAATCATGCGGTTTTGCTTTCAACGGGTGCTACCAAGCCTCGCGATTTGCCGATTCCAGGACGTCAACTGAACGGCGTACATTTTGCGATGGAGTTCTTGACCGCGAATACAGCGAGTTTGCTTGACAGTCATCATGCGGACGGCAAGTTCATCTCGGCCAAAGGAAAACGCGTTGTGGTTATTGGCGGTGGAGATACAGGTTGTGATTGCATCGGAACGAGTTTGCGGCATGGTTGTACTCAATTGGTGAACTTCGAGCTATTGGACAAACCGCCGCAAGATAGAGCATCCGACAATCCATGGCCACAGTGGCCAAAAACGTTCCGAGTTGATTACGGTCATGAGGAAGCAGAAGAGAAGTTTGGAAGCGACCCTCGCGAGTATTGTATTTTAAGCAAGGAGTTCCTTGACGATGGCCAGGGGAATGTCGTTGGCATCAAGACGGTTCGGGTTCAATGGCTCAAGAAGGAGGGCCGGATGACGATGCAGGAAGTGGCAGGCAGCGAGGAAGTGATCGATGCCGATCTTGTGTTGCTTGCGATGGGTTTCCTTGGACCAGAAAAGGCTGTATCGGAGCTGCTTGGCATCGAAATTGATCCGCGTAGCAACTACAAGGCGGAACATGGCAAGTTTGAGACCAACGTTCGGGGCGTCTTTGCCGCGGGCGACTGCCGCCGCGGTCAGTCGCTTGTGGTTTGGGCAATCAACGAAGGCCGAGGAGCCGCTCGAGCGATCGATATCTACTTGCAGGGAAACAGCACGCTACCTGCGCCTGGGGTGACGATGGGTTCCGCTTTGCTGAGCTCAACTTTTTAATCTCAACAAATTGTTTTGAGTACGAAAAGCCAGGACGGTGAACGAGGATTCGTTCTGGATTAGTGGTGTTCGCTTGGAAGTCTCCATTTTTTGGGAAAAAGATCTAGCGCGTAGGTCTTGATCAGTCAAGGCTTTACGAATGTCAAGTGGATACCCCCCCGAGTCGCAAGCGGTTGACAAATTGGGACTCCAGCGTGAGGGTAGTACACGTTAAGCAATCAGGACGATTGTTGGAATGGAATAGCAAGAAGCTTTGAAAAAGTGTTTCTCGCAAGGGAGTATTGGTATGCAACGGTTTGCATTTTCGCTGATTGTTTTTGGTTCGATTTTGTTCTCGCAGCCATCCCAGTTGGCAAGCGCCTGCGACAATTGCGTTGCCCAGCAAAAGGCTTCTCAACAAGCGATGTCAGGGCAGATGCGCCATGTTGGTGGCTCGATGGGTACCGGACGATACGAAGGGGTTGGATTCTCGACCGTCTCGTCCGATGACGCGATACGCAAATGCTGTTATTGGGGACAACGAAGCCCGGTTGGGATCGGCGTAGCCCGCGGTCAAAATGGCTGGTATGCGACAGTTTTGTATCGCTAAGATGGGATTGTGCTAACGAGTCTTTTTTGTTCCGCACAACAATAGAGTTAGACAATATCGCTAACCCATCCGTTCGGGGCTTTTCAAAGACGGATGCGTTTTGGCGTACTAAAATTGGGCGTCCCAACCCCGATGGCGAGTGCCAGCCGTTCGGACGCCAAAACAAGGTTGGTGGGAGACGAGCCCCCAACCGACCTGAAAGGCCAGGTCGCAAAACGGAAGTCTAGCTCGCAGAACGGAACAAAACTCGCATCTACGAATTTTCGTGAATTGCTATTTCTCGTGCTTCCCAGGCTGAGCCACGGAGCCTCCACGGTAGAAACACTCGGAATGTGGATCTACATTAGGTTATATTGGAACGCCCAGACTACCCCACATAACCATCAATGAACGTTGATCCAATGACCATTCGAACGACGCTTGCCAGTGCTGCTCTTGCAATGCTTTTATTGGGTTTGCAAGGACTAGCAGAAGCTCAGTTCGATGCCGCAGCCACCGAACCTTTGCCACCGCTTAAAGGGACTTTGTTTTTACATGGCGGCGGGATCGTTGCCCCGGAAATGCGTCAGCGATTTACTAAGTTGGCCGGTGGCAATGAAGCTCGCATCGTGGTAATACCCACGGCAGACCCAAGCGACCCATTGAACTCAAAAAAGACCGAGGTTTGGATTGAACATGGGCCAAAAAGCGTGCAGGTTTTGCATGCCGAGCAGCGAGAGGAAGTTGCGAACGCGGGGTTCGAACCTTTACTCGCCAACGCGACCGCGGTTTGGTTCAGCGGCGGGAAGCAGTTTCGGTTGATGGAAATCTATGCAGGGACGATCGTCGAAGAGGGCATCCTGAAGTTGCTAGCCCGCGGTGGAGTCGTCGGAGGAACCTCCGCGGGAACTGCGATTGCCTCGAAGGTAATGTTGTTAAACAACGACTTGCGAACCGGTTTCGATTTTTTCCCAGGCACTATCGTCGATCAGCATTTCTTTGCGAGAAAAAGAACCGATCGACTTCGTCACGCAGTGGACTTGCATCCTGACCGTTTAGGCTTTGGAATCGACGAGAAAACGGCACTCATCGTAAGCGGTCGTCGACTAGAAGTCATCGGAGAGTCCAATGTCTTGGTCACGATGGCTGCTTCCGAGAATCGCGTTGTTCGTACTGAGATTCTAAAGCCTGGCATGACGGCGGATTTGATTGCACTAAGGCGTGCCGCACAAGCTCGACAAACAGCCACGTTTCCCGGCAAAGAAGTAGTTATACCCACAGTTGCAAAGGGAAGCCTTGTCATTGCAGGTGGTGGAAATCTTCCGGCGGAAGCATTAAATGCATTCGTGCAGCTTGCAGGTGGCAACCAAGCGAGGATCGTATATATACCCTGCGAGGAAGCCAAGACGATCGAACAGGAGCCTAGTATGCTCAGGGTGCTTCGTAAAGCGGGAGCAGGTCAAGTGGACTGGTTGCATACCAAAGACCGAAGCTTGGCCAACGATCCGCTGTTTATTGAATCGCTTGCAACAGCCACAGGAGTATGGTTTGGTGGTGGACGACAATGGAACTTGGTGGACTCTTATCAAAACACAGAAGCGCATCGACTGATGCATTCGGTACTAGAGCGAGGTGGAGTGATCGGCGGGTCATCGGCCGGTGCGTCGATCCAAGGTGACTACATGCCGCGAGGAGATCCAATGGGTAACACACAGATGATGGCTGAGGGATACGAACGAGGCTTGGGCTTTTTGCGAGGCGTCGCCATTGACCAACACTTCAGTCAGAGAAATCGCTTCCCCGACATGGCCTTGCTGAAGAAAACCTTTCCACAACTGCTTGGTATTGGAATTGATGAAGGAACTTGTTTGGTTGTGAAACAGAGCAGAGCAGAAGTCATTGGCCCCGGCCAAGTCGCGTTTTTTGATCGCCCCATCGGTTCCGAGGAAATCGAAGCCTTTACTAGCGTCAAGGTAGGTCAAGTCTACGAACTGAAAATGCGTTTCGTGATTGCTGATGGGGAGTGAGGTGCCGTGGCCGTCGTGGCCGACGCTGCTAGCGTCGGTACGGATGCTAGCGTCGGTACGGATACTAGCGTCGGTACGGATGCTAGGGCGAGCGGCACCATTGATTATACCGGGAGGGAGAGGCTCCTGCCGAACCAACGCCAGGCTAGGCAGGAGCCTCGCTCTCCCATTAAACCCTTGGCAGGTAGTTTTTGGTCCGCCGCTCGCCTAGCAGCATCCGCCACGGTCCCACTCGGTTGCCGGCCTCCAATGGAACTTTGATTGAAGAGTCGCGAAAAATGGGATTAGACTATAGAATACCGCCTCGGGGTTAATTTTTGCTCAACCCTCGCACCTTGCTTCGCTTAACCCTTGCTCAACAATATGAATAAATCCATCTTGGTTTTGACCATTGCTTTCTGCCTTGGTTTGTCCGGCCAAACCCTTGGACAGCATTGGACGCAGTTTCGAGGTCCAAATGGAAACGGTGTTTCAGGTAATGACCAAGTGACCATCGCATTGAACCCAAACGGAACTGAAAACCTCCGATGGCGTACAGGAACTCCCGAAACTGGCTGGTCTTCCCCTATCACCGATGGCAAGAGAATTTGGTTGACTGCGGCTCGCATAGTCGAAGCTACGGCAGAGCAAAAAGAAGCCAAGCTCGCAAAAGTTTCGATGGCCAGCATGAAAGTTGTTGCAGGTCGGGTCGATTTGATAGCTTATTGCTTAAATGTCGATTCGGGAACAATCATTCACAACATTCAATTGAGCACGGTCGACGCTCCGAACCCAATCCATCCGATGAACGGGTATGCGTCCCCAACGGGCGTAATCGTCGGCGATCGGGTCGTCTTGCATTTTGGCCAATATGGAACCTGGTGCTTGGATGTAGCAACGGGAGAAAAACTGTGGCAACGTCAGTTGGTTGTCGACGACAGCGTAGGACCTGGTAGCAGTTTGGTAGAGTACAACGGAAAAGTCATTGTTACGTGCGATGGGATGGATCAACAGTTTGTAGCCGCGTTGTCGATTGAGACTGGAATTGAAGTGTGGAGAACAGCTCGACCGACCATAGATTCGGATAATGGTGAGTTTCGCAAGTCTTATTCCACGCCGATCCTAATTGAAGTCGACGGCAAGACCCAAGCTGTGGTCCCTGCATCGCAGTGGTGCGTCGCCTACGATCCCGAGGACGGACGCGAAATTTGGCGACTGGATCATGGCAAAGGTTTTAGCATTACACCCATGCCACTTTACGCGGATGGCAAAGTTATTATGTCGACGGGTTATGGCAAGCCCGACTTGGTCGCGATCGATCCGCGAGGAACTGGGGATATTACGAAAACGAATATCCTATGGCGCGAGAGCCGAAGCGGACCAGTAATGCCAAGTATGATCCGTATTGACTC
Organism: Pirellula sp.; assembly: GCA_043743995.1. GTDB lineage: Bacteria > Planctomycetota > Planctomycetia > Pirellulales > Pirellulaceae > JBKCUI01. Next base: position 5,653 of record JAYTVM010000490.1, read on the forward strand.
GTTGGTGTATGCGATTAGCGATGGCGGTATCGTTTCCGCGCTCAAGACAAGCGATGGTTCGCTAACCTGGCGACAACGGCTTGGTGGGAAGTATTCCGCTTCTCCGTTTGCAATAGGTCGTAACGTGATTGTTGCCGATCACGATGGCAAGTTAACAATCTTCCAAGCGGGTGACAGCTATCGCGAGATCGCAAAGTACGACTTCGGTGAGCAGATAATGGCAAGTCCTGTGCCAATCGGTGATGACTTGCTAGTTAGGACCAAGGATGCTCTATACCGTTTCGGATCGAAGTAGAACGGCTGATTTTTGCTGATCGGTTTCTTGTGTCAGTCTTTAATTCGGAACGGACTCCAGACGAACCAGGATACAATTGCGACCAGGAAACTCTGGTATAGTGAAGCATTCATAGTTGCGCAACTTTTCATCCCGAAGGGATATCGGACATTAGCCGGTGGTTGAGCGGAGCGACACCACCGGAAGACGTTTCGTACCTCGCGTACCGATCCCGAAGGGATCGTAGAATCTTTGACCCTATCAGAACCCTTGCAGGGCAATTACATGTCGTTTCGTCCCTCCGCGGGTGCGCCGCTTCGCGGCGACCCCCGGCTACTCTCTGTAATCCCTATCGGGATACCAAGCTGCTTGCTGCTATCCCTATCGGAATAGAAGACGAAAGAAAAAGGGGCGGGTCTCGTTACAACTAAAGAGACCTGACCCTTTACTTTTGCCACCAAGAAGAGAGCCGCAAAGAATTATGCGCATGTCGACCGATCTTGCGTTGAATTTGAGTTTGATCGGTGGAAGCGATGTCGTCCCCGTTCATGAAGTTAACCGCACGCATCAGGAACGACATGATATCGCGAACTTCCCTACTGCAAGGACCTTCCACTGGCGTATTGCCTTGTGATAGCAAAGCCAAACCCACCATTGCCGTGCAACCGATGTCGGAGCCTGCCCAATGTCGATGCCACGGCCACCATCGCGATGCATCGATTTTATGAGCCACGAGGTGCCACGCTGAACCGCCTCCTCGGACTTCCTCGTTATTTCCTGAAACGGTTCATCTGCCCAAACCGCCTTTGCCAAACCCGATTTTGCCTAGACCGCATCGCTAACAACAACCGTGCCCGCGCCTGCTAGCAATAGCCTTCGCCGCGAAATGGTCATGGTACGTTCTCCACAAGAGTTGGCAACGAGTTAGCGACACTTCAACATATTGTCAGGGTCGAACGCATCGTTTGTCAATCAGCATTCTTCATTGGCTCCCTGCGGGAATTGGACAATTGGATAATTTCCTTTTGGCTTTGACCTAACGTGTCAATGGTCCGAGCGATACTTCTTTTGTCAAAGCAGTCGAGCCACAACATCCCTGCTTTGACTCTCCTGAAAGCGGCCTAATCCACTTCTTGCCTCAGCCCTCACGAGGCAGGAAGTGGGCGGCCGACCTGGAATCGCCACCAGCTTTTTCGGCGTACAAGCAAAACAAGTCAACTCAACCATCAAGGACGATTACCATGGCCAAATTTTACGTACAAAGCGGAACACTTCGAGCGATCATTGACAGCGTAGATGCGGAACGAGCAGCCTTGTGGGCGGTGCACACCGCCATGGAACAAGTCATGCCGCTTGAAACCGAACCGCACACGATCGAGATGTTCTCCAATGGGCCATCCAACATGATCGCGCTGGCCGAAACGATCGAACTGAGCGAAGTCGGATTCGATCGCGATGACTGTTTGCGAATCGATACCTTCGACGCATTTCAGCATTGGAACCTTTTATTGAAGGCGGTCGAGAAGCTGAATACGTTGCTCGATGGGTAGTCCTAGTTCGACCGTCCTAAATTGGTTTTTGCGTCGCGATTTATATAGAAGAACCGTTTTTTCCTCTAACCTGGGACTGTCGAACTAGTGCCGAAACCGAAAAATGCCCCTTCACCGAGGAGCAGTGAAATGCCCCCGAGTTTTACTCGGGGGATATTTACCCTGCCTCTAGATTAATGATGACGAATTCACCGTCTCAGGCAATTTGCGTTCGGGTTGTTCGAGCAGAGTCCGATTGACTCATCAAACACGCCGACGATTCGTCCATAAACGGCGTAGCCTGCACGCTTGAACGTACCATTGCTGCTCATGTTTTCGCATCAGCGCATTTCCATTGCGATAGGTTTGGATAATCTTTTGGAGATCGTGGTTCGCTGCCGTTTCATCACCGGAAGCAGCTTTTGCTTGCGCAAGATAGAATCGTGGTGCAAGGCCAGATTTGCGGCTTGCTAATTCCTCAAGTCCCGCGATGGCATCCTCGGACTTTCCGATCGCAGATTGACTTCGAAACAATGCCAACTTGCGGTCGTCCTCTAACTTGAAATCACGTTGAGGCGGAATTTTGCATGCGATATCATGGGCCTCCGACTGTTCTCCCTGTTCGAGCAAGGCGGAAGCAAGGCAAATGAGCAACCGCGGGTCGTTGTCGAAAACACCTGTTAGACATTCGCGGTACGCCGCTGCTGCGAGAGCCCATTGCTCCTGAGATTCGTACTCGCGAGCAAGGCGAGTCCGGTTTTTCACGGTTGGTGACGCGTTTGCTTCTTCGCCTAAGATGGAGATCCGGGTTTGAGGAGATGCAAATCGCCAACGTAGATTTGACCAGTCAATGCTTCGAAGGTTGGGACGCATCTCGACGAGGAAGTAGGCTGCTGCCCCTAGCACAGGCATGACGAAAATGATCCAGATCCAATAATAGGGTCTTCCAGTCTTGATCGCATGCACAATGAAATACAAATTGACGGCCATCAACATGAAACTGAGAATTGGATAAGCCCAGAAAACCCACATCAAACTCGCGGGCTCAGAATAAGGGATTTCGTCGTCCATGAAACCGGCGGTCTCGTTTAAACTGTTTTTTGAGCCGAAGCGAAAATACTGACACAGGTTCCTATTGTAGCTCGAAGCGGACTTGAGGCGATCGCGAAGCCCCAAAATCAAGTTGGGAAGGTGTTCTTACTCACATCAAAGTCGCGGGCCCTATTCGGAAGCCCCGATGCGCTGAGGCGAGGGGCAGTTTGAAGTCTACCTATAAACTGGGTGGCACGGGTGGCACGGGTGGCACGGGTGGCACGGGTGGCACGGGTGGCACGCTCTGAGGTACGAAGGGCGTGGTGAATCGCTAGAGTCGTTTGCCATACTTCCCACGCCCATCGCTAATCGCCCATCGCCCATCGCTAATCGCTAATCGCTAATCGCTAATCGCTAATCGCTTTGGGCGTGCCACACAGTGGCCTGGCCTGATAGTCTTCAGTCTGTCGGTCGACTATTAAGCAAAGGTGCCACGGGTGCCACGGGTGCCACGGCGACATTCCAGTTCGAACTTGGGACGATCACAAGCAAGATTATCTCCGGGTAGCCTCGGCAGTGGTTGCCGGTGTAGAATAAGCTTTCGACGCAGAATTCCTGTCCCATTGCAAAAGGGCATCCGACGCAGTGAATACTCCCACTGACTCTTTCGAATCTTCGTCGCTCATGCGCTGGCTAATGATGCTTAGCGCTGATTTGTGTCAGTCGTTCTCGACGGAAGACGTTTCGGACGAGTTTCGACAGGCAAAAGCTGTCTTTAAGTCGTTGGTCGATAATCTTCCGCAGAGTGTTTTGATCAAAGACAGGGTCGGTCGCCGTGTGTTTGCGAATCGACAGTATCTTTCCGTTCACCAAAAGACACTCGACCAAATCCTCGGCAAAACGGATTTCGACCTGATGCCGGAAGATCTCGCACGCAAGTTTTCCGAGGACGACGCTCAAATTCTCCGCACGGCCGAAGTGATGCAAAGCACGGAAGAGCATCAAACGCCAGGCGGCCCGCGACGCTGGATTGATCGGATCAAGGCACCGATCCGCGATGCGGACGGAAACATCGTTGGTGTTCTTGTGCTTTTTTGGGATGTGACGGCCCGTGAGCGCGCAGAACAAGCGTTGGATCTCGAGCGAAACCTCTTGAATGCTCTGCTGGACACTATTCCCGATTCGCTCTATTTCAAGGACCTCGAGAGTCGCTTTTTGCGAATCAGCCGCGCCCAAGCGGGCAGGTTTGGGCTGGCGAACCCAGAAGACGCAATAGGAAAGTCCGATGCCGACATTTTCACGGAGGAGCACGCCCGGCAGGCAATGGACGACGAACGCCGGATCATGGAGACCGGTCAGCCGATGGTGGCTCATGTCGAACGGTTGACTTGGCCAGATCGCGACGACACATGGGTTTCGTCCACCAAGATGCCTCTACGGGATAACGAAGGTCGAATTGTCGGCACTTTCGGTATATCACGCGACATAACAGAACTGAAGCGCACGCAGGACGAACTCAGCAAGGCCCGCGATGTTGCCGATGCCGCCAACCGCGCCAAGAGCGAATTCCTGGCGAACATGAGCCATGAAATCCGCACGCCGATGAACGCGATCATCGGCATCACCGAACTGCTCCTCGATACCCAACTCACTCAATCGCAACGAGAGTATTTGAGAATGGTCTATGAGTCCGGCGAGTTGCTGCTCACATTGCTAAACGACATTCTGGATTTCTCTAAGATTGAAGCGGGGCGTTTGGAACTGGATTGTGCCCCTTTCGAAATTCGGGAATCACTCGGTGACACACTCAAGTCGCTGGCTTTGCGCGCTCACAACAAAGGCCTGGAACTGGCATTTTCCATGGAACATGACGTCCCCAAAGTCCTGGTGGGTGACGTAGTCCGACTTCGGCAGATTGTCGTAAACTTGGTCGGAAATGCGATCAAGTTCACAGCAGATGGCGAGGTAGTGCTCAATGTCCGATGCGAATCTCAGATACATGACCAGACGACTTTAGTTTTTTCGGTGAGCGACACCGGAATCGGCATTCCGCTGGACAAGCACCAGCGCATCTTTGAAGAATTCGAGCAGGCCGACAGCTCGACCACGCGGACCTATGGGGGCACGGGCCTTGGGTTGGCTATTTCCACTCGCCTTGTCAAACTAATGGGTGGCTCCATTTGGGTCGAAAGCGAACCTGGGCGCGGCAGCACCTTTTCCTTTGCGGCCACATTCAGTGTGGCGGATGTACCTTCCGAAAAAGTTGGTAGCCACACGATTGTGATCAGCGATATGCCCGTGCTGATTGTGGACGATAATGCCACCAATCGACGCATTCTATTCGACTTGCTTACGAATTGGGGGATGAAGCCCACCCTGGCTAGCAGCGCTCGAGAAGCCTTTAAGCAAATGCAGGACGCCGCTCGAGACGATTCTCCCTTTCGGATCGGGCTTTTGGATGTGAATATGCCAGAGTTTAGCGGCTTTGATCTGGCATCTTGGATAAGGGGTGATTGCCTGTTGACCGAGACGCCGTTGGTCATACTTACATCGGCCAGCCGCCCCGGCGATGTAGAACGAGCCGCGATCCTGCGTATCGCGTCCTCGCTGCTCAAGCCTGTCAAACAATCGGAATTATTCGACGCCATCGTTGCGGCGGTGTGTGTAAAGACTAAACCACAAGAGGAAAATCTCACGGAAGCTTCACAGATTCGGAAGTTTGACTCGCTCCGCGTACTGCTAGCCGAAGACAACATTGTAAACCAGCGGCTTGCGGTGGGTGTCCTCTCGAAACTAGGCTGCATTGCCACAGTGGCTGGGAATGGCCGGATTGCCGTGACCGAGTGGGAACAAAACGAATTCGACCTGGTCCTGATGGACGTGCAGATGCCCGAAATGGATGGCTTTGAAGCAACACAATTCATTCGACATCGCGAAAAAATATCAGGACGACATATACCTATCATCGCAATGACGGCCCATGCCATGCAGGGTGATCGCGAGCGTTGCTTGGCCGCGGGCATGGACGACTACTTGTCGAAGCCCGTTCGCATGCGAGAACTCAGCGAGACAATGACTCAAGTTCTACACAAAGAAAGCGACGGCAGCGGCGGCGTAAAGACAGTCCCTGTCAGCTATGATCTGATCGATTGGGCCGATTCTCTAGAAGCGGCCGGCGACGACCGCGAACTACTTCAGTCCGTCATCGACGCATTTCTTGATGAATCGGAACAACTGATGGCTAAAATCCGCACGAGCTTTCGAAAAGGCGACGCAGCTTTGTTTCGGCAGTCCGCTCATACGCTCAAGGGCTCCCTGTTGGCAGTCGGCGCTCACAGGACTTCAACCGTAGTATCGGATCTGGAACAAATGGGAATATCCGGGAACCTTGCGCAAGGCGATGTATTGTTAGAGGCACTCGAACGACAAATGGTAGCCCTCACACGGTCCCTCAAAGATGGTCCACCTACTTCGTAAATTTTGAGCCTCAATGCGCTAGCATGAGGGCCGGATTTGCAAGCGATGACTAGTGGTCCGTCCACTTTGAGTTTACTAGTTGAAGGTGGTGGTTGGTTTGGGCGCGGTTTGGTTGGTGTCGAGACGGAGGAACTCTGGGTAGAGGC
>JAYTVM010000491.1:0-12095 GCA_043743995.1 Pirellula sp.
GAACTCGACTCGAAAAGAGGTGCCATCGAGCAGGCGATTGCGACCACCACGGCTCAAATCGTACCAGCCGAAGCCACGATAGCTTCGACGAAAACGCAACTCGAAGCAGTTAGCGGCGAAGTGGCAAAACTCGAACAGCAAATGGCAGCCCTACAAGCTGCCATCGTAGCCGAGCAGGCCAAGCGAACAGCCCTTCAATCCGACCTGACCGCGAAGCAGCAAGCCGTCAACGCGATCAAAGGTCAGATTCAACAGAGCGAAGCGGAACTTGCCAATGCAGCCATGCAACAGCAGTTCTTTGAAAAAGCCTTCGGTAAGAAATAGGCAGTTCACGATGCGCAACTTTTCATCCCGGAGGGATATCAGACAGTAGCCGGTGGTTGAGCGGAGCGACACCACCGGGAAAAGTTACGTACCGCGCGTATCGATCCTAAAGGGATCGCAGAATCTTTGACCCTTTCAGGTCTCCATCAGGTCTCTTTCCGGGCCAATCGCTTGTTCTTCCGTTCTCCGGGGGTGCGCCGCTTCGCGGCGACCCCCGGCTACTCTCTGTAATACCTTTCGGGATACCCTTCGATCAGGACCCATTGCTTGTTTATGGGGAGATCGTAGAAACGCTGTTGAGTTCCGCTCGGCCAGGAGATCTCGACGATTTCGATTCGGTCGTCTTCGTTTAAGCCGAAGTGGAGGATGCGTTCATTGCTCACCATATAGCCATTTCCGGCCATGAGTTGCTGTGAAAGTTTTCGATTCTTGGTGGTGATCGATACTGTCGTTCCAATGGCGTCTCGTTGCGAGACCGTGCCAACGCATCGAAAGGATACGAAGTTATGACCTTTTGTGCGATTCATAACTAGTGAAGCGGGCGTTTCAAGCTTTGCAGCAATGAAATCGATGTAGCCATCCCGATTCGCGTCAATGGTGCAAAGAGCACGTCCAAGCGTTGGTGTTTTGAAAAATTCTCCGACCTCGTTCGTCGCAATCCCTTCGAACTGACCCTTTCCGTTTCCTGAAAAGAATTGCGGCACCATGCGATAGGGCTGCGTTAAGTGCCCCAGATCGTCAATATGGCCATTTAGGACCAGGAGATCTAGCGTGCCATTGCAATCACAATCGGCGAATTGTGCACCGAACCCCAGCATGTCCAAGCTGGGAACCACAAGTCTCGCGGCGGCCGTTCTGTCTTCAAAAAGCCCGTCTTCCGATTGCAAATACAACGTATTGTATTCTTTGTAAAAATTGGTTACTAAGAGATCGACTTTACCGTCGGAGTTAACATCGCCTGCGGCAATACCCATGCAGGCTTGAGCTTTGCCCGATCCGTCAAAAGCAACACCGCTGACTATGGCTTCGTCATGATAGACGAGATTCATGGGGTTTGAGCTGGTCGGTTTGGCAACTAAAAAATTATTCGCAACTTGATCATTGCCGAAAAACATAACGGGAGTAGGCGAGTTGTGCACTCGAAAAACCACTAATCCGAGCGCATTGCCATCGACGACTTCGCTATCGAACACCAGCCTCGAAACGTCGCGATAAAATCCATTTTCGTCTCGCCTCAGGATCCGGTTTTTTGCAGGCTGAAAACTCAAAGGGGAGCAGATACGAGTCAGTCCGCCGGTATCGCACAGCTTAGAGAAAACGTCCGTTCCTTGAATGTAGTTTGCGTCCACAATCTCGGCGATTCCATCGTTGTCTAAATCGACAATAGCAGCGCTGACGGTCCAATCGCTGACGGTCGGGTCCAAGAAAGCGTTGCCATCTTGCCAGGTACCGTCCCCCTGGTTGATCCAGAGTTGATTGTTGCCAATGTTGGCAACATAAAGGTCGTCGAATCCATCGTGGTTCAGGTCGCCGACCGCTACTCCTTGTCCAAAGGCATTTTCATGAATGCCGGATAGGGAGGAAACATCTTCGAACCAGTCTCCGGGTACCATGGCAATGCCCTTGTGCCTCAACAATCGATCCGAGTGCGAATGGTCCGAACCGTCGGGCGGCCAGGTGACGCCTTGCGAAAGAAAGACATCCGGCCAGCCGTCGTGATCAAAATCCAAAACTCCAATGCCGCCGCCGGTCATCTCCTGCATTCTTCTTCCTTGAATGGGCTCTTTCCGAGAGCCAAAATAGGTGAACCCCAATTCGGGCAACGATTCAAAATGAAAGTGGCTTGTGTTGGTAGGTTGGTGCGTAGACTCAAAGGAGTTCGTCAAGGAATCCGTCGTTTTTTTTGAGTCCGTTGCGAGAATTGAGGGAAGTGGATAGGAGAGTTCCCGTTCGACATTCAGACTTGCCGTAGTTTGAAATACCTTGGTTTGCGAATACGCTTGCATTAGTTTTTGCTTTAGGTCCAAAAGCGGAGGCGACGTGGAGTCGATCCCAAGACCGTATCGAGTCCAAGCGGAAGCTTCCAGCATACGGCCCAAATCCAGGGCTTTTTCTGCGACATGAACTACGTACGGGACGTGCGTTCGGGCCGCGTTGACTTGCATTAGCTCCACGTTGAGCTCTTCGATTCTTTTGGCTCGTAGCCCGAACGAAGCAGCCCTTGGCTGATCTCCTTGCTGCGTTGAGCACTTCGCAAGACCGATACAAGCTGGCGCGTGGTCCGGACACAGCTTGACCGCTTCTGCATAACAACGAGCCGCCTGTTTCCAATCGCCATCCAACCTTGCCACCTCCCCCTTTAACCACCAAATATCCGGATGATCACTATTCGTTGGAGGAATCTGTTCTGCCCAATTCGGCAATTGATCTGGGTTGGAAACGAGCCAGATTTTTCCGAGTTGTACATGGGCTTCCTGCAGTGCAGGAGCCATGACGATTGCGGTTTTCAATAGTGTCTCAGCCTCACTATAGTTGCCCGACTCTCTAAGGCTTCGGGCTATCCCAACCATGGTCGCCGGATCGTCGGGTGCAAGCGACAGGGAGCGATCCAGCAATTCTTTGGCACTGATAGTCTGAGCAAAGTTTCCTAGATTGCGAAGTGTTTCAAAGGTCCATTTATCGGAACGGAGCAATTCTAAATAATGGGAACGGGCTGCCCAGCGTTGCCCCGATATATCAAGGATCGCAGCCAGCCTAGTACGTGCAAGAACGTTATTGCTATCTATCCGTACACTCTCGTCCAGAACCGCGATAGCTTGACTTAAATGGCCTTGATCCATTCGCATTTCGCCAACGGACCACAAACCAATCGAGGCATCTCTGGAGTCGCGTTTGGGAATCCGTTCGTATAATGAAATCGCTTCCTCGTATTTGTCGAGTCGCTGCGCACATTCGCCAGCCGATAGGAGAAGGCTTGCGGACTCCGGTTGGGCTTTGAGCAGTTCCTTGAATTGCAACAACGCCTTGTCATAGTCCTTCCTAGCCATCGACTCAGCGGCTTCGGCTTGGGTCGCAGGTGGTTGGCTCCACTGGACGCGAGACCAAAGGATCGATGCAATTCCGATTAGGGCAATCAGCGAAACCCATTTCTTCCATTGCGCAATAGTCGTGGTCTCCCCCTTAAACATAGAATTCGTAGTGCTTTAGACGAGCGGCAGACTGAAATCTACCTGCCTGTGCTTCGAATGGGAGAGCGAGGCTCCTGCCGAGCTTGGCATTCGTTCGACAGGAGCCTCTCCCTCCCGGTAAAAACCCCTTTGACGCTCGCCTTATACAAAATAGTGATACTCTATCATATTCCATTTGTGCTGGAGCTGTTTGTTCTCCGTACCGCTTACTCCCTTGCTTTCCATCTCGAAATCCTAGTCTGGTAATGATTCCGAAAATTCGCAAAAACACAACGTGGATTGTAATTCTATTCGCATCGGTCCTTTTCGGAATGGCAACCTATGTGGTTTGGCCACTGCTGTCGAATGGTCCACCTCCGAGTGCCGAGTATTTTCAAGCGGCATCGAGGCAATCGTTTTCGAGTAAGGATTTTTCAACCGCTCTTGGCCTGGCGGAGGCTGGCTTGGACCAAAGTCCTGGTTCGCTTGACCTCTTGATGTTGGCAGGTACGAGCTCGCTTGAGTTGGGTGACACGGAGGGTTCACGGACGTACTATTTGAGGGCCGCCAAGTTGGATGAGACGGCCGTTGCAAACGACTTATTGAGTATAGCATTGGGGCTTCGTTCCAGAGGAAAATGGGAACTGGCGGAAGCCGCTCTAATTCAAGGGATGGAGATCGCACCTCGCAATATCAAAATTGGGGAGCAACGAGGTTTGCTTTTGGCTCAGATAGGGAAACGTTGGGACGCAGCAAATGTGTACCGAGAACTGTTGTCGCGAGGCGTTTTTTCCTTGGACACTTTAATATTCCTCGCGAATCCCGAACTGGTCATCGATAAGGAAAAGGAGTTGGATCGATTCATTAAGATTGCTCCCGATGACGCGTTGTTGCAACTAGGAAATGCGTACTACAAAAGCCTGCGAGGCGACATAAGCGAAGCGGTTGTTTTGCTTCGAAATAGTCTCGAAAAACGTCCTCGTTCTGCGTTTACCCATGCATTGCTTGGCAAATGTCTGCTCGTCGTTTCGCCAGAAAGTCTCGACGCTTGGTCGACCCAATTATCTTCCGATGCCGATGCACAGCCAGAGATTTGGTTTGTTCGGTCTCAATGGGCCAAAAAGTCAGGCAACAGGAACGCGTCCATTCATTGCTTAATCCAAACATTGCTTCGCAATCCTGGTCACATCGCTGCGATGACAGAATTGTCACAAGCCCTTTCCGCAGAGGGTGAAACCGAGCGAAGTAACCAGCTGGCTTCTCGAGCCCTCGCAATCCAGGAGCTGAACGGTTTGGCGAGTTGGTTGAATGAGTCCCGAGAAGACGTGGTCCGCGGACACGAAATTATTAAATTAGCAGGCCGACTCGATCGCTGGACCGAGGTTGTAGCCTGGTGTGATTTTTTCCTGAAATCGAAAACGGCAGACGAGTGGGTAACACCGTTTCGAGAACTTGCCAGTGGAAAGTTAGCCAATAGCAACAACGCCAAAGAATCCGCCGCTGACCTGGGTCTTTTCGGACTTAAGCTAGGAAACTACCCGATGCCAAAATTAGAAAGCTTGCGCAAATCGACCGACCCGAACCCCTCCGGTGAAGACGAAAGAGTGCGATTCGTAGAGATGACAAAGCAACTCGGGGTTGATTTTGAGTATTTTCCGGGCCGCCTCGGACCGGTCAATGGCCGCAAAATGCAAGAGTTCACCGGGGGCGGAATTGGCGTTCTAGACTACGATCACGACGGATGGCCGGACTTCTTTCTTGCACAGGGCTCCGTTTGGCCCCCTCCAATGAATGAACCAGACGTTCAAGATCGGACAAAGACAGATCGGCTTTTCCGAAACCGCTTTGGCGATGCAAAGACCGGGTCGGAAGGATCGTTCGCAGATCAAACCGCGGAAGCTGGAATATTCGAATTCCGGTTCGGTCAAGGAGTCGCTATCGGCGACTTGAATTCGGACGGTTTCGACGATATCTACGTCTGCAATATCGGCCCAAACTCACTCTGGATAAATCAAGGTGATGGGACTTTCGTAGATTGCAGCCATTGGATTCCACCCCAATCGGAATGGACGGCGAGTGCGGCCATCGCGGATATTAACGGCGATGGTCTAGCAGACATCTTCGACGTGAATTACGTGAAAGGCAAAAATGTATATGAGTTGATTTGCGATAACGAGGGGCGTCCGACGGCCTGCGGACCGAGTAGTTTTGAGCAGTCACCCGATCGGCTGCTTGTCAATAGCGGATTGGGTCCGATGTGGGATACTTCGGAATCGACGCTTTCCGGTATTCCGGCGGGAAATGGTCTAGGCGTTTCGGTTTTTCGATTGTCGGACCATTCCGACCTTTCCATTTACATAGCCAACGATGCCAACCCCAACGTCCTACTGGAATTAGTAAAAGACCAAAGCAAGAGCTTTGGATTCCAAATGCAGGACACGGCACTGGTTCGCGGAGTTGCCTTGGACGCTTCTGGAAAAGCGGAAGGGAGCATGGGAATTGCGGTCGGCGATGCTCAAGGAGATGGTCTTATGGATATGTTTGTTACGAACGTCTTTCATGAACACTTCACGCTTTACTTGCAGCAAGATAGTGGGGTTTTCAATGATGAAACAGCGAAAATGGGGCTCATGAAGCCAACTTATGAGCTGCTTGGTTTTGGCACGCAGTTCCTAGACGTTCAATTGGATGGCTTTCCCGATTTGTTAGCCATCAACGGTGACGTAGATGATTTGTCCCAGACCGATAGGCCCTTTCGAATGCCGCCAAGCCTACTACAAAACGATAGGAATTTAGGTTTTCGTTTGCTGCCAAGCTCCAGCCTTGGAGACTATTTCAAAACTCCTCAGGTTGGTAGATCGCTGGCCTTGATCGATTTCGACCGCGATGGCAGGATGGACTTTATTAGCACTTGCTTGGAAGGTAAGGCTGCCGTCGTGCGAAACACCACGGAGACATCGAATCACTTTTTGAAAATCCAGCTTGTTGCCACGAAAACGGAACGAACAGCGATAGGAACCAAGGTCGAACTGACCTCTGGAAAGTCAAAATGGAAGCAACAATTGACGGCGGGCAACGGATACATGGCCAGCAACGAAAGAACCTTGATATTCGGGCTCGGTCAGGTGCCGTTCCTCGACGAAATTATTGTCACTTGGCCCTCGGGCGAAACGGAGTCGAGAAAAAACCAAGAAATCGATTGTAGCTTGGTTTTCGTCGAAGGCGCGGAAATCGGCAATTAGTTTTCTCCACTTTGGGACACGAACCATTCGGCTTGTGAAAATCAACGTCTGCGGAATGCTTTCAGTGAAAAAAATCGCAGGAAACATGTCTGCCGCACTTTTCTTTTAAAGCGATTCCGTATACCCTTAAAAGAGTCTTGCGCATTGTTTTTCAAGGGCCTTTTTTAGTAACTAATGGGTTTTTGACGTTTAGTCTCTTTTTTGTCTTTTTTAATTGGAGTTGTATTTATGGTTCGTAAGATTTCGAAGCGAGGGTTTACGCTCGTGGAATTACTGGTGGTCATCGCGATCATCGGAATCCTGGTAGGCTTACTCCTTCCGGCAGTTCAAGCGGCTCGCGAAGCCGCACGGCGAATGCAGTGCTCGAACAACATGAAGCAATGGGGGCTCGCACTGCACAACTACGAGTCGGCCTTCAAAGCGTTGCCAGCACGAAAGGGTGGTACGCAGGGAACAGATCCTGCCAAGTCGAACGTTGGGCGCTTGAGTGCCTACATTCCGATGTTGCCGTTTATTGAGTCGACTGCACTTTTCAACAGTATTCAAGGTGCAAATCCCCCAGGGGGCGCTACCGGCTGGAACAACGATGCATTGTGGCAAGCGGTTCCTGCGTCAGCACGTTGTCCGTCCGATGGCGCATCCGCCACCGATCCAAGATGGAAATGCAACTATTCCTTCTGCATGGGTGATCAGGTTCAGGGTTTGACAGACGACGTAAATCCTCGCGGTATTTTTGGTGCAAATAACTGGGATTGGAATCAGCCCTTCAATCAAAACAGCAACCGGCCTTCTTTCACGAAATTCGCATCTGTCAATGATGGATTGAGCAACACGCTGGCGATGAGCGAGCGAGTGATTCATGATCTTTCGCGTTGGCCACAAACTCCTCCGGCCGTTGGTTTGAAGGAAATTCGGCACATTCAGGGAACTGCGGTTGGTGTTGGAGGTGTCGTAAATAGTCCGAATCTCTGCCGGACGAAAACAGACGGACAGTATTTCATACAAGGAACGCCAGTTCAGACAGTTGGCGGAAAAGCTTGGACAGACGCTCAGCCAATGTACAGTGCATTTACGACCGTCTTGCCTCCGAATGGTCCATCTTGCTCTCAAGACAGTGGAGACTGGGGAGACCGAAATGATTTGATTCTTCCTCCGACGAGTTTCCACACAGGTGGTGTTGTTGCAGTTCGCTGCGACGGATCCGTTAGCTTCGTTTCAAATTCCATCGACACCGGCAACCTCGGCGTATTCCAGCCAAAGAGTGGAGCATCAAACTATGGCGTTTGGGGTTCTCTCGGCTCGAAAAGCGGTGGAGAAGCGACCACGTCCAACGAGTAGCTCGACCGTGTGAATGATAGATTGTTTTCTTGCAGACTCGCGGTAAAACGCGGGTCTGCGTTTTTAATACACTTTTCAACTCAAGGATACAGGCTTATGCGTTTCGTTCGATCTTTTTGTGCCCCGCTTTGCGTCTTAACACTTTTCTTGGGTTGTGGCGGTCCATCCAATCCGACAACGTACAAAGTGACTGGAGTTGTCACGCTTGATGGGGAAGCCGTGGAGGGAGCAAACGTCAGCTTTGTCCCACGAGACACCAAGAGCGGATTGTCCGCAGCTACAGGTACGACCAATGCAGCTGGAAAGTATGAGCTAACGTCGTTTGTCGCGAACGACGGAGCCATGCCAGGCGATTTCGATATCAAAGTCGCAAAGTATGTTTCCAAGGACGGAAAGGTCCAGGAAGTTCCAGATGCGGATGCTAAACAGCCGGATGGATCCCAGGGAATGCAGGGCTACAGTATTAACCCGAACACGCCGGTTCAAGTCTTCAAAAACGTTTTGCCCCCGAAGTACGAAAATCAAAACTCCTCTGAGCTAAAGTACACGGTGAAATCGCCAGGTGGAACTTTTGATATTCCGTTGAAGAAGAAATAGTGCGTGGAGGTTGCGTGAATTCAAGAACGCTCGTTGCCCAGCAATCGATTGTTCTTGCCAAAGTTGGTTTGCGTATTTCTTGGACTGCACATTTTGAAAGGCCCAAGCAATACTTGGAGTACTCCAAAAAGGCTGTTTCCGATGCATACAGGTAGATCGTTGCAAGGTCTGTCCGTAATTTTCTTTTTGGGTTGGATTGGCTGCGGCAAAACTCTCGTGCCCACTGGTTCTGAGAGCCGGCCATCTCCCATTGAATCTGATACCATTGTCCGCTCGTCACAGAGCAACAATCAAGTTAGTGACAATCAAGTAAATGTGGAATTGCTTAACAACGACACGAATGTCGCTCGTGAACCGACCGACGGTAAGCTTTATTCGCCGGTAGGCAATTTGACGGAAGACTTTGACCAAGCCACCCGCGTCGCGAGTGATTTGGTAGAGCGGATGGCGAATCTATTCCCCGATGATCCAGATGCCAAGGAAGTCAAGGCGCGGTATTACTTTCTGATCGGGAACCTTGAGGTTGCAGAGGCTTGTTGGCAGGATGCCCTGGCAAAGTCTAGCGAGTATGGATATGCATTTGATGGACTGGGCAAAATTGCATTCAAAAGGTCCGACTATGCCCTGGCTGCCGAATATTTTTCAAAAGCAGCCAAGCTCATGCCTAACAATAATTTGCCTGTTCACGCATTATCGGATGCTCTGCTCAAACAGGGGGAGATCGAACAAGCCATTCAGGTTTTGGAACGGGAGAACACAGATCGCAAAAAATCGAGATCGACTCTGCTTTTGTTAGGGCAAGCCTATATGGCCAATCGCGACTACCAAAACGCTAAAATCGCATTCGAAGAAACGCTCGCCATCGATCCCAACAATGCTCCTGCGATCAAAGGGCTCGGCAGCGCGTATCAACGACTTGGAAACAAACAAGAAGCAGCCATGTGGTTAGCTAGGGTACAAAGCGATCGTTCGACTGGGAATTTTTCCGTAAGCAATGAGGCAGAAAGGATCGATATGGCCGTGAAACTTGTTGACACGGCTCGTGTCTACATTAAGTACGGCAAACTCGAGGATGCCATTTTCGTTCTTCGCCAAGCTGCACTTTTCGATCCACAAAGTGAAGATTCGCGAAAAACGCTGGTGGATGTTCTTCTGAAATTAGAACGGCCAGCCGCCGCCACCGAATTCGCTCGTCAACTATTGGATCTCTCGCCGAAGAATGGGAACTACATCCTTTCGTTAGCGAGTCTTTATTCGACGCAGAAAAATTGGGCGGACGCGGAATCCACCTATCAACGACTGGTGGCACTTGCCCCTGAAAGCCCGGTTGGATACGAAGCACTGGCGCATCTTTTCATCACTTCACAAACCGATATGGTCAAGGCCATTGCTATGGCAAAGCGAGTTACGGAATTGCGAGGTGCTGCTTCGGATTTCGCAACGTACAGTCAGTCGCTCGCGATCAACGGACGCATACCGGAAGCAATCCAGGCCATGCAAACAGCAATCGATAAGGATCCAGAAAGTCGCAGTTTCGTCTCACTCCTAAATCTCTTGAAGAGTTCTCAGGTTCCTCAATGAAGCAAACTTCAAAATGGGTTGAGGGTACGTTGGTTTGCTTGTTTGCTGTCTGGATTTCGACATGTGAAATAATGGCCCAGATTCCCGTCGCGTCCCAGTCGCCTGCATCTCCGCTGCTTTTTGCGGACGCAACCAAAAACTCCGGCATCGATTTTGTTCATACTAACGGTGGAACAGGCAAGAACTATATCGTGGAAACGGTCTCCGCCGGTTTAGCGATCTTCGATTTCGATGGGGACGGTTGGATGGACATCTATTTTCTCAACGGAGCGTTTCCAACCAAGACCAAACAGGAAACCGCGTCGAGTGAACGGCCCTCGAATCGGTTGTATCGAAATTTTGGCAACTGGCAGTTCGTGGATGTTACGGAGCAATCTGGCGTTGGAGATACTGGACATGGGCTGGGTGTGTCCGTCGGAGACTTTGACAACGACGGTGATCCGGATTTGTACGTTAATAATTTTGGCCCAAATATCTTCTATCGCAACCAAGGTGACGGAACTTTTTCGATCGTGCGAGACGCCCCCGGGGCCAATGAGTCTCGCGTCGGTGCTGGCGTTTCTTTTTTGGACATCGAGGGGGACGGCGACCTCGATTTATTCGTAGGAAACTACGTTAAGTTCAGCTACGACGTTGAGATCGATCGCAAACGCTTCGGCGTCCGCGGTGCGCAAGGCCCAAAGGATTTCCCCATGGATTCGGATCAGCTCTTTAGAAATAACGGAGATGGCACCTTCGCCGATATCAGCATTGAATCCGGCATTGATTCGTTGATCGGTCCGACAATGGGGGTCGTCAGTTTTGACTACAATCGCGATGGCGATACGGATCTGTTCGTCTGCAATGACTCCGAGGCGAATTTCCTCTGGGATAACGATGGCCATGGACACTTCACCGAGATCGCAAAACAGGCTGGTGTCGCATTCGACCATGCGGGTGCCCGTCAAGCTAGTATGGGAGTCGATTGTGGGGACTTCAACAACGACGGTTGGCTGGATTTGGCCGTTACCAATTTCCAGGACGAGGTCCCAAACCTATATCGCAATTCAAATGGAGACTTCTTTGAAGATTTTGGAATCGCAATGGGAATGGGTGTTGCTGCACGTAGTGTGAAATGGGGAATTGTACTATCCGATTTTGATCACGATTCCTTTCTTGATCTCTTGATTGGCTGTGGGCATTTGATCGATGTCCCCGACCGGTTGGATACCTCGATCAAATTTGCCACTCGCAATATTTTGCTAAAGAACCTTGCTGGGAAAAAATACCAAGATGTCTCCCGTAATGCAGGCAGTGCGTTACTCCTAGAAAGAACCGCGCGTGCAATTGGTTCTGAGGACCTCGATTCGGACGGAGATCTCGACAACGTGATCTTGAATCTCAACGCGAGTCCGACTTTATTACGCAACGACAGCCCAAAGGCAGATAATCATTGGCTGCAGATTCGATTGATCGGGACGCTGTCCAATCGTGATGCAGTGGGAACTCAGGTCACAGTCGTTACCAATTTAGGCAGCTTCGTACAGGAAGTGCATCGCGGCAGGGGCTACCAAAGCCACTATGGCAATTGCCTTCATTTCGGCTTGGGGAAAGCATCCTCGGTTGAGTCGGTTGAGGTTCATTGGCATGGAGGAAGCAAGGAATTGTTTCGGAACATCTCTCTCGACCAAAAGAGTACTCTGATTCAGGGAACTGAGGCAAATCGCAAGTAGTCGTTACACGAATCGGCGCCGCGGACTTAGGCAAGCGGCAGACAGAAGACTACTAAGTCAGGCCGGCCAGTCCACCGGGTGGCACGCCCAATGCGATTAGCGATGGGCGTGGGAAGTGTAGCTAATGACTCTAG
>JAYTVM010000492.1:0-12082 GCA_043743995.1 Pirellula sp.
AGTGATAATCCGCCTGCGTTTCCGGCTTGAAACTCTTTGACGAGTACCGTGCCTAAAGCCGTACCGTTGGTTTTCCATAGTTCTCGATTTGTCGACTGACCTTGAAATCCGGAGAAGTACAATTCGTTTCCAAGGACGCTAAGTCCATTCGGCGTTTTGACGTGGCCGTTGTAGGAAGATGCCGATCCGATATCGCCAATGCGCTTTGTGCCTGCTGTTGTGCCGTCTGAAATCCAAAGTTCATATTCGTTGTTGCGTATGCTCGAAGCGAATTCGGACGCAGAAAACACCAAACGCGGTCCCTGCCCGAAATCAACAGATAACAGCGATGTCGGACTTCCGAAACCGATGTTTCCGGGGTTAAAATCCTTGACCAAGGTCGCTTGTGTTTGGCCAACGGGAATCGATCGCAGCGTTATGCCGCGAGCCGCGAACAAGGTACCGTTCACATCGGTGAGTGAATTGAACTGTCCAGAGATTTGGCCATTTTCGGCAAGTGCAACACGGTTTGTTTCGACGCCATCGGCAATGCGTGAGATTCGCCAAAGTGCGCCATCGACCAACAATGCGTCCGTGGCCCGGAAGTACAATGCCGACCCATTCGCGCCGCCAACGGCAACCAATTCATCTCCACCGAAGAATCCAGTAAGCACTTCGCTGACCGATTGCGTACCTAGGTCGTAGCGGTACAGTCCTGAAGCTGCGTTGAAGAATAGATTGGGTGCATTCACAGCCTGGCCGAGATTGAACTTGGTCAAATGGTTTGCACCGGAATTTAACAATCCCGCAACGGTGATGGCAACTGGAATCGCATTGGGCGTGGCAGAATCGAGTGAATATAGCGTTCCATTGGAATTAAAAAAAATCGTCGCATCGATCTCGGCAACCTCAGTCAGCTGAGTGATATTTGAGGCGATTACTCTTGGTTCGAGCCCTTCGCCGTCCAATCGCCAGAGTTTATTGTTCTGCACAAAATACAAATGGCCATTCACACTCTTCAGGTTTTGCGGATTTGCAATAACGGCAAGGCTGCCCCCGACTGTCTGTCTTCCGACGATTGCGAACGTTCCCGCTGCAGTGCCGTCGCTTTGCGAAAGCAACTGGCTGCCGCCGTTATAGTCCCCTATAAAATAAAGAGTATTGCCGATCGTAAGCGGAGTGTCAGTCAAGCCCGCCACAAATGATGTGGGAAGGCTTCCAATGAGCGATGTGTAATCGAGTCCAAGAGAGGATTGTGCTAGCGGGTCTTCTCGAAGACGCAGCACACCCGATAAGTCAAATTGGAGAAGTCCAGTTTTGACGGGTACCGTAGCAGGGGCGGTTGAACCGGCAATCGTTAGGACATTGGGCGTGACGCCACTGATCGTCGGCGTTGCAATGCCAAGCGTGTTAAAAGTGGTGGCAGCAATCGATCGAATCTCATAGGGATCGACCGCATAGGGCGAGACCGCGATATAATTGCCAGGCAAACCATCGCCCAAAGTTGTGAAGCGGAACCAAGCTTCATTCGTTGTCGAAGAAATCAAACGGTCAAATTTGGCTGGCTGACCGGTCGCTCTATCGACCACATAATCGCCGCTCCCCGTAATCGTTCGATTCCCCAATGGATCAAACGCCGTTGGTAACGATGCTAAAATGGGTGAGCCATGGATCACATAAACACGCCCTGCATCGGTCCGTAGGGTACCCGAAACGACGTCAGCCTCAGTTGCGCCAAACAGGAGATCGCTGCGACCGTCTGCGTCAATGTCAAGGTTCGGATTGGTTGCGATGCGATTGAGAATGCCGGAACTGGCATCCGATGTTATCGTCTCGTTCGCATCGCTGGCTAGATCCAGTTGGAACGGACGGGACACGTTAGCAATATCCCAAAATACATAACCGGTTCCGGCTAGTGAAGTGCCCGTCACACCGATGATTCCCGTTGTTTCGCTCAGGGTTTCCAAAACTGCCAAATCTGTCTTGCCGTCGCCATTGTAATCCCCAGCAACAGGTGTCAAAGAGACGTCGAGTCCATATGCAGAATTGCTTCGCACGATTTTGCGAACAACCTGGGCGATGCCTATCGCTGCACTGCCTTTGATGACCGCAATTTCTTTGCCAATGACATTCCCGTTGACATTGCGTGAGACAACGGCAAAGTCATCGTAACCATCGATCGGTTGGTCGACATCCCCAAGCGGAAAGACCACCGGCTCATGCGTCGATGCAGCCGCGTCAATGGTGAACGTCTGGGACGCAGCTAGTGCGATGGTATTGGTTGGGCTTCCACCGCGAACAATCCAGCCGGATGTGGAACTGGTAAAGGCAATGTCATCCAAGCCGTCACCGTTGACATCGCCAACGCTAGCCGCACGATAGCCTGTCGCCGCAACCGGACCTGACAGAACACTTAAAGTTGCAGGAGGAATCGCCAGCACACCATCTCCGGCGGCAATCGGCACTCCCGAAAAAACCGACAAGCTCGGCAGGTTACCGAGGCTGACATCTTGGAAGAATGCTATGTCTCCGCGTGTATCTCCGTTCCAGTCCAATCCGAATACCCGGACGCTCGCGCCTGCGCTGATCGTGACTGAGAACGAAACACGTTTCACAATTGATGCATTGCTGGTGATGTTAGAGACGCTGTTCAAATTCCGCGGCAACACTCTGCTGCCAAAAACCACTTCCACATTCGCGGTTAAGCTAAAACCGATGGTTCGATAGAAGATTAGATCGTTGGTTCCAGCCGAGTCATTGTCAATATTGACCAGTGAGTCTGCCAAGTTGACAAGGTTCGAACCTGAAAGAGTCCTGTCCACGATCACGTCGGCTCGATCCAGAATGCTATCCGAGCTGTCAAAAAATTGGGGACCGTAGAAGATATAAAAAGCTTTATCGCTCTCGATCACAAAATCGTTCTGGCGATCGCCGTTGATATCACCTAGGCTGCGGGGCGTACCGACATGTTCCAACGCAATGCCACCTTCGATCACGGCCGCTTGTGCGATGTTATGCACCGATAGGTCGAGTGCATTCAGATTGATTTTGCGAATCACCTCCGGTGGTACAATCGGCAATGGGGCTGCGAGCTGGAACCGATAGATATCCGCCAGCGGTGGCACGATGATGTTCGCATTATTGGCGACTAGGTTACGACCCTTGTAGATCGACACTCCACGACCCGTCAGCGTGTCAGCGATTGCGAAATCGCTCAACAAGTCACCGTCAACATCTCCAATCGATCCAAAAAAGCCCACGGACGGAGTCAGCGTATTCAAATAGGAAGCAAATCGCGGCACGCCCGACTCGATGACCAAATTTGGTTTATTGAACGTGATTTGGGCCAAGTTCGTTTGTTCCGAGCCGAAGTAAACCTGGCCAACCAAATGTGTTTGCGAACGCCCATTCTCGTCAACTCGATCGGTCGCTACGGACGTAATCCTCCCTAGTTCATTCGTTCCCACGGAATCCAAATTGCCAAGTGGGACGGCCATTC
Organism: Pirellula sp.; assembly: GCA_043743995.1. Classification (GTDB taxonomy): domain Bacteria; phylum Planctomycetota; class Planctomycetia; order Pirellulales; family Pirellulaceae; genus JBKCUI01. The sequence continues at coordinate 3,479 of JAYTVM010000492.1, forward strand.
CGATGAACGACACCCCGACACCTGCGATCGAAAAATTACCGCCAGCCGAAATCGCTCCTCCGGAGATCACATAGGCCGGGAAATCTACGGACCGTGGATTGGTGACAATCAAATCAGACTTGGCCAAACCCATGTCCTGTATGGTATTTCCAGCCGGCACAAGCTCATAGTTCGAAGTGTACGTAATGTAGAGGCCAGGGGCAGCTATCGTCGCGAACTTGATCGAATTGGCGGCGTAGTTTGGGCCAGGTGTCCAGTCATTGGCCGCACCCGAAAAAACAAGCAATTGCCCTGCGGTACCTTGTTTGGACAGGATTGCAAACTCAGGTGACGCATCAGCATTCAAATCGCCGATCCGCGCGACGCTGATTCCAAATACATCGTCTACGCCAACTAAGTTGCTGGTAATCTTTCGGGTCGCCGTGGCGATATTGAGTTCAACGCGATCGACCCGTAGTTGAACGTCGTCAATGTAGAATCCTTCGAAACTATTAAATTGTGCATCGCCACTATCGAACTCAAATGCCAATTGAATGTTTTGACCAGCAAACTGCGTCACGTCGACGACCTGACGGTTCCAAAACCCACCACCTGCCGAAGTTTCAATCAATGTCGCGGGCGTACGCGACGGGCTAGTATTGGTTTGAACCTCGTTGCTATTGCTGGACGCAAGCAATTTATGACCAGCGAGATCGTCAAAAGTGCTGGTCGTCAACTTGACGCGAGCGATGTCAACAGGGTCGGTTGAGTTCTCTGTTTGCAAGAAATAGTTAAAGGCTAGTTTTAACTGTGCCCCTGTGGGGACTTGTGTCAAATCGATCGGCACAACCGCACGGCCCAATACACGTTTGGGAACATTCGATTCGACCAAATTATAATTGCCGGTCGTTTCTTGTCCGAAGTACAAACTGTTGTCCGATGAATGATTTGGATCGCTAGCTCGGCGACTCGTGACGTGCCACATGTCTTGCTCTGGGGTTCCGCTAATGGGAGTCGCTAACGAACCGATTACGCTGGCTGCTTCATCGACAAAAGCGAATCCTTCGGTCGAGGGATTGCCTGCGGTCGTGAAATCCGCCTCCAAGACCCCTGGGGTGACTGCCCAAGGATGCCAGCCACCTGGAATCGAGGCGGGCTTGCCAAGCAAAACGTAGACAGAGCTCGCGGCGGAAGCAGCTTCGCTAATCAGAAGATCGTCTGCACCATCTCCGTTCAAGTCACCGCTGGAAGCCACATGAACGTTGAACTTGTTCGGCAATGCAATATTGATGTCGGGCTGTGTTAAGGCGTTGAAAGTCGCGGGCCAAACAGGGCGTCCCAAAACAATTCGAATATCACCTAAGCCGCTTGCCACGTCCGCGAATGCAAAATCGCCGATGCCATCACCGTTGAAGTCACCGGTTGCGATGGAATTGAGTCGCGAGGTCCCACTATCGAGCTGTGCCAGCAGTGTGGGGAGTTGCAGCACCAGATCTGGAACGGCAAACGATGGTGATGCTACGGTGGAACCGCCGAAATAGACTTTGGCGAGTCCCGATGATTGTTGGATATGGCCGATGAAGTCGCCATATCCATCACCATTGATGTCACCAAGGGCGATCGCAACAGGCCGATCAAGGCTGACTGCGGATTGAAGTCGAACGTCCGCGGTACCCGAACCGATGTGCGCTGTGCTGCCGACGCCAGAAGAAATCGAGTCGGCCTTGAGCGTCAAAGTGTACGGACCAACCGCCTCGGGTGGACGGCCTACGCTTGCATCCAATCGATTGACTTCGCCATTTTCCAAATGCAGTAGCGTCGAAGCCGCACCGAGAACGCTCGTTACCTTAAGGGTCGTTGCGTCGCGGTGCTTCAGCCAGAATCCAACCCGATTGTCCTGAACGCTTGCTTGATCGACGTAGATCAAATCCGAGAGCAACACTGTCGCTCCGTTGAAAACAACTTGCTTTCCCGAGATTTGAGTTCGAATGTGATTAAGTGTTTGGGTAAAGGAAACGCGAGTCGCGTCCGCATTCAGACTAATTAGGATAGACGCAGTTGGATTCGCACCTATGTTCGTGACCCCAGTCAATTGAAACGTGATCGAGCCCCCACCAGTCAGTTTGTATTCGGCGGCGGTCGTCGATGGCGCGCTCGCAACGATTGCCATGCTGTTCACGTTTGGGACGTGAATCATGTAGTACTCAGGCACGCCAGGGAACTGATCGATCGGAACTGGAGTGAGTGTTGACCCAGGATCCGTGTCCGCCGCTGCGAACAGGAACAAGGTTCGATCCGGATTGTTGGTGTCCGTGGATTGGAATCCAAATTGCGAAAGAACATTGCGAACTGGAGTTCCCGCTGTCTGTGCTTCCTGGCCCGTGAATCTTAGATCGATCATTCCGCGAAGTAACTGGGCAGCTTTGGCAGAACCATAGGACTTGAGGGATTCGGGGGTTCGAAATACGTACCAATCACCTCGATCGCCGTAATGCAAAGATAAATCACTGATGACCACGTCGGTCTTCTGAATGCTCCGCAGCGGTAGCAAGCTGTCCGTGAGCAGCGAAGCGTAGGCAACAACTTCATTGGTATGGCCTAGGGTTGTTTCGTAGCGGTCAGGAACCAGTGTTGGTGTACCTCCGGAAATCCAATCGTCACCTGAATTGCCGCTTAGATCATCGTTACCTCCGCCACCAATGATCACATCCGCTCCATCCCCCCCCTCAATCACATCGTCCCCCGCGCCACCGAAGAGTCTGTCGCTGCCTGCTCCGCCGCGAATGATGAGATTTGGATTGGCCCTTTGAGGACGGTCCTCCGGATCGATACCCCATTCGCTGCCCCGAATGAGAAATTCAGGGTCCGCATGGACCTCGTCGTTGCCGGCGCGCATGTCGAGCAACGTGGATTCCGTCCGGGTCGTAGTGTAATTCGCATAGTATTGAACGAATCCGGGTTCACTATTGCTGCCGCTCAAAGTTACGGTCGTTGCATTGATCCCCATCTTTCCTGCGATTAACCCAGCTGGCGTGTTAGGGACGCTGATGGCCAACATCGCGTTTGCACTGATCCGGAGCGTCGAAAAGACCAAACGTCCGGCTCGTATTTCTGCCACGACAGCGTTAGCCAAGCCCTCTTTTGCAAAGGCTTCGTTGATCTGCGCTACCAACTGGTCGAACTGACCGTTGAATTTCGTACTTGCCTGCGTGACCGTAATCGTTCTGCTCGTTCCGTTGACGTTGACGTCAAACGTCGCATCCCCTGGAAGTTGGCCGGTGGACAATCCTGGTACGGTGAAGTCCGCGACGCCAGCTTGATAGACGGCGGCTTTAGGATAAAGCTGGGGCAAGAAATCATTGCGCACCACATCCCAGACTCGACTCGTGAACTCCGATCGGTGCAACAATGTGTTCCATCTAATGGCAACGTTGTCATTGATGGGTTCGTTTTGCGCGTCGAGGTCGCCGCCCAAGAACAAGACTTGATCCGTACCTTCACCGCCGTCAAATCGGTCACTGTAAGTGGGAATAAACGTGGCTTGGCCGCTGGTCGTGAGAGAACGCTGGCCCGCACGAGTCAAGGCCGGGGCATCCGGCAGGATTTGATAAATGTCATCGCCGGCGCCGCCCCAAAGGAGATCACCATGCTGCCGATCGAAGCCGCCCGACAGCACGTCGTTTCCCGCCCCGCCGAAGATCCAGTCTTCTCCCGGTCCACCTTGAATGATATCGTTCCCCTCGCTACCAAGAATTACATCCCGTCGAGCAATGATGGTTGGGTCAGCCTTGTTGATTAGTGTCACGGTTGACAAATCAATCTGTTCGGTACCGCCCATCCGAGGAACGATCTCGTATCGAGCTGGCCCGTCGCCAGATATTTTGAGCCAGTAGTCGGTGCCAGTCTTCAGTCCCTTTAAGCTCATTGAAACACTGTCGCTTGCAATGCCGGAAACAGCAATGCGTTCACCCAACGCATCGACCAGCGTTAGCGTAAGAGCCCCGGCCGCTTCGAACACATTCATCAGTAGATCATCGCCAACGATCGTGTCGCGCGAGAGTTGGAACTTGTACCAAGCTTGGTCTGAGCCCGTTCGCAATGCCCGCCCGAGAATCGAAGCGAACCCGTCGATTGAGTTGCCTATGTTGGTTGCCACGACTTTCGATGTGTTGGCGACTGCTCCCGTAATGAATTCGATTTCATAGGCAGTCGGAATGAGGTCTGTCTTTACGTGCAAGATGTATTCGCTACCGGGTTGCAAGCCCAACGCGGCTAAATCAAAAATACCGCCAACGGAGCTCGCAAGCTCCATCCCAACAGAGTCGACAATTCTGACAGTCATACGGTCGTCCGACGAAATGCTTCGAATCCGAATCTGCTCACTTGCGGAAGGAATCGATGTCAATCGAAACTTGTACCAGTCCTGATCCGTAGGACTATCGATAGTTAATCCCGTTACCAGCGTATTGCCAACAATATCGCCAAAGTCGTAGGCATGAGCTTGATCGCCATTACCGATTCCATTGCTACGACTATCGGTTTGGTCGATCAAAATCGGTTTGCCCGAAACATAGAGGATCGTGTCATTACCCCGTCCACCATCGGTCCAGACGCTCTTGGTCACAGTCGGCCCGACGGTGACTTGATCATTGCCATCTAGCGCGTCGATGATAATTGCCAAGAAATCACCTTCGCCAGGCAACAAGCTTGTCAGACCATTCGAACCGACAAAACCAGTCGTCGCTTCAAGCCCCTCGGTGAAACCAAAATAGGATTGAGCAGTCGCATTGGCTGAAACGACAAGGAACGATCCGTTTGTAGCCACCTGCGGTCCCAATCGCACAAAGCTAATTCGGTCCCCATTGGGGCGCGCGCTGAGAGTTGTCCCTAAACCAGCTAGCTGCAATGCGTTGTTCCAGTCTAGGGCCAGATCGCGAACGCTTCGGTTGTCGAGCGTCAAACTGGTTGGCAACGTCACCGAAGTTACCAATCCATCTATTGCTAACGAAACAACCGCATCCGCAAGTGGCTGAGCGCTCGCGTCCAACACTCGCCCATTGGGGCGAGCAGATACCGTGCTAGTCAATGCAAGCCCATAGTAGGAATCGTCGGGGCTCCAGATCAATCGACCGTCCGCGTCCGTGGCTTTGAAGTCCAATCGCACTTGCGCGTCGAACGTAAAATTACCATTGTTCTCGGTCAGTCGCGTGATCAAGTGATGCCCCTGCAGCACTCCGGGCTCGGTCACAAAATCGACGGTGATAACGTCGTTCAGATTGGATCCGCCGTAATACCACACTTTGTCGGTACTCTTCGCGTATTCCTTCCATTCGTCTCCGGCCAGAGTGCCGTCGCGGGCTTCGAATAGATTGCCATGACGGTCGTACAATCGATCGGGATCATTGGCTGGAGCCCCATTGCCATAAAGAAAATCGAGGCCAGACCCCCCGTACAAATCGTCGTGGCCGAACAACGGATTCAAATTGCCGCTGCCAAGCACTCGGTTTAGCCCGGTATCCTCTAGTTGATATAGGCCGCCACCGTCGTCGTCGTAAAAATTACCTTGGCTGTCAACAAAAATGCCGAACTGCGTTATCGTATCTCCATCCAAATCGGCACGTGGATCAAAGGACCATGCATATAAGAAATTGCTACCGACGCCGCCGAGCAAGTCATCGTTTCCTTGGCCGCCGTAGATGGTATCGACATTCGCCGGATCACCTAGGCCCGGTCCACCATCGCCCCACAACTGATCGTCTCCACCGAAGCCGTAAACAAAATCGCTTCCGAATCCGCCATCGATGCGATCTCGAGCCCCCGTTCCCGATAATGTATCGTTGCCCGGACCGCCATCGATCACGCCTATCCAGTCGTCGCTGCGCGCATCCAAATCGGCGACATCCAGTCGATCGATAACATTCGTACTCGGCGTAACAAATTGGTTGGTCGCAACGAATTGGATCGTATCGTCGTTGCCTAAGACGGAGATGCGGAACTGCTCGACCAACGGCCGGCCGTTTGCGTCGGTTGTGTCAAAAAAATCGCGCCAGTCAGCCGTCAAGAACCGTCCGTTGACATCAATGGCGAGTCGTGATCCTGTGCGATTGCCGGGCAATGTGTAGCTGACTTGTCCCAAAATAATGGAGTCGGCGAGATCGGTGCCTTCAATCAAAAGGATATCGGTGGCATTGTCGTCTGGCGTGTCGCTGGGTGCAACGTTTCCAAAATGGCCATCGAACTTTTCATGTTGACCAGCCGGTATGACAGAATAGGCCACGCTCGTATCCAAATAGAGCATGTCGATTCCGCTGCCGCCGTACAGCGTGTCGACGCCGTTTTGACCCTCGAGCCAATCGGAGTCGAACCCGCCCCACAAAGTGTCATCGCCACCGCCGCCATAAAGTTTGTCTTCGCCGCTGCCGCCATAGATCGTGTCATTGCCACCGACGATCGCACGCAGATCAAACGGCGCGTAATCGGCTCCAACTATCGCGTCCCCTTCGATGGTTTCGTTACCCGCATCGCCGTAGATGACATCGCTCCGGATACTGCCGTAGATCCAATCGCCACCAGCACCGCCGTGCATTTCGTCGCCGGCCAGGAGCCGCTCTTGGTCGATGTTGGCTAGTGAAGTGCTAAACGAGAATCCATAGAGGTAATCAATGCCATCGCCGCCGAACAAACGCTGGCCAATCAAAGACTGAGTCAAGCCACCGCCGGTACCGGCGTCGCCAAAAAGATGATCCACCCCCGCATCACCGAATAGTTGATCGATACCGACATCACCGCGAACCACGTCGTCGTTGGCTCCACCCCGAACGATGTCATCGCCACTGCCGCCACGGACGCTGTCGTGTCCACTTCCGCCGTCTACGTAATCGTCATCGGCTCCCCCGTCCAAGTCGTCAGCATCGCCGCCACCGAATAACCAGTCCGTGCCTGTATCACCTGTGATCCTATCGCGACCATCCGTGGCTGCTCCATCGACGGAAAGGCCAGCCAATAGGGTCGGTACTAGTCGCTTCATTCCAATCGTACTTTGTTGCCAGACTTGGCCTGGAAAATTGTTCGGTAAACTCAGCGTGGTCACATCGCGACTAAAGACATCGAAGCCGATCACTTCGTTGCCACCCCAAAGCACGTCTGATCCATTCCCGCCGTTGATGATGTCATCGCCGACACCGCCGACAATGAAATCGTCGTCGTTGTTGCCCTGAATAGAGTCATTGCCACCTCCGCCAAACACGATATCGTTGCCGTCACCGGTCTGAACGGTGTCGTTTCCGTTTTCGCCGTAGACGGTGTCGTTGCCGCCAGCAGTATCAATTGCGTCGTTGCCGTCACTACCATAGACAATATCTGCTCCAGCGAGCGAATAAACCGAATCGCTGCTGGCGCCGGCATAGACACTATCCGGGCCGATATCGCCATAGATCAAATCGCGATGATCTTCGGATGTTTCTCCTCCAGCTTGGCTATCACCGTAAATTGTATTCGCATCGGTCGTTGCTCCACCGCCGAGTTCATTGATCCCCGCATAGATTGTGTCGGCCTGCGGTCCGCCGACGATGAGATCGCTTCCTTGCAAACCGTAGGCTCTATCATTGCCCAAACCAGCAAAGATTGTGTCCTTGCCGATGTCGCCATAGATCGTGTCGGCCTCATCGGTTGTCGCGCCGGGTGCGGGGCCGGTTTCTGCATCGCCATAGATCGTGTTTAGGTCGGAAGATGAACCGCCTCCAACCGTAGAATCGCCTCCGTAGATTGAATCGCGTCCCCAACCACCTACGATGCGGTCACTACCTTTGCCGCCATAGACAACGTCGTTGCCAAGGCCACCATCGATTACGTCGTCACCAGCCAGTCCAAAGAGTTGGTCCACGCCCGTCCCACCGAGGATCACATCCGAGCCAATATCGCCATAGACGACATCATTCCCTTCGCCTGCATCGATAGTATGCACCGAGTTGGGGTCACCACCTGCTTCGGACAAACCAGCGAGGATGCGATCGTTGCCCACTTCTCCAAACAGATTATCGCTCCCCAATCCACCGATGATCGTATCGTTCCCAGCACCACCGCGAAGCGTGTCGTTATGGCGTCCACCATCCAGAAAATCGTCCCCGTCATTCCCCTCGATGCTATCGTTTGCTAATCCACCGTCGACGAAGTCGTTTCCTTTTCCACCGAACATGCGATCGACGCCATCCCCACCAGCCATTCGGTCATCGCCATCGTCACCGTACATCTCGTCATCGCCGACGTCGCCGTCCAATCGGTCGTTGCCTTTACCACCTAGCATCACATCATTACCAGCTTCGCCCCAAAGCGAGTCAAAACCATCACCTCCTTCGAGGCGATCGTCACCGCTACCGCCAAGTAGATCATCGTCGTCTTCGTCGCCATACAACCTGTCATTGCCCAAGCCGCTTCGGAGTTGATCGCGACCCTTGCCACCGTGAAGCTCATCGTCCCCACGACCACCCTTCAAATCATCGTCTCCGTCGTCACCAAATAGTCTTGCAATACCACCAGCAAGTCCCGCATCGATTCGGTCATTGCCATCCCCGCCGTGGACATCCGCAGTTCCACCACCCAACGTTACCACGTCATTTCCAGCACCGC